>JAGLUV010000036.1 GCA_023134215.1 Candidatus Thorarchaeota archaeon
GGTTGTACAGAAAGAATTATGACTGCCCTTCAGTCTGTAAGCGGCAGGTCGAGAACATGACAGACATAGATTTCCTTGATTATGTTGAGGTGATTCACGATTGGCCGGAGCCGGGCAGTGCTGTTTGTGACGTCAGTCGTTTGCTCGAACATCCTAACATCTTTCATGAAGCCGTTGTTGCCCTTGCAAAACCCTTCGTTGAATTGCAGCCAAACAAGGTTGTAGGCATCGGACAGAGAGGAATTGCTCTTGCCAGTGCTATTGCATATTACTTGGGGTGTGGTATCGTGCCAGCATATTCCATTAGGGATGTTCCCGAGGACTGCAGCCGAAAGATAAAGTGGTTGCCTGCCAGTAGATTCGCAGATGCTAAGCTCGGACTGGTGGCTGAGTCAGTTGATCCTGGAGATAGAATCATAATTATCGACGATTGGCTCATTAAGGGAAAAACAGTTTTTGCGGTATTGAAGGCCATCAAGAATCTTAAGGCTTCAGTAGTAGGTGTTGCGTGTGTTATCAACAATCTCTCTGAAGCGAGCCGCAAGAAGCTTGGCAGACCTGAAGTGTACTCACTCATCAAGAACCTTGAACCGCACGCATTCAAATCCGATAAGTAGAATAGTGTTGAAAAAAGAAGCGTAGGAGCCTGAGGCTGCAATTGCCTCAACAGCTCCTATTTCTTGATCTATTCTGTCTTGCCGCGCAGCTCTCTACGTAGCACCTTGCCGACCATTGTCTTAGGAAGGGATTCCACGACCTCGAGGTCTGTTGGCACCTTGTAGACTGCCATCTTTTCCTTGCCGAAGGTTCGCATCTCCTTTAGAGTGAGAGTCTGACCCGGCTCTACTACCACGAAAGCTTTGACTGTTTCGCCCCTCTTCTCGTCTGGAATGCCAATGACTGCCACTTCGCGAATCTTGGGATGCTCAAAGAGGACTTCCTCGACGTCGTTAGGCCACACCTTGTATCCGCTGGCGTTGATGAGATCCTTCTTTCGGTCAACAATGTACGTCCAACCATCCTCATCCATCTTTGCGATATCACCAGTGATTAGCCAACCGTCAGATGTGAGAACCATCTTGGTTTCATCGGGTTTGTTGTGATATCCCTTCATCACTTGTGGTCCTTTTACAGCAAGCTCACCAATCTCTCCTGCAGGGAGGTCCTTCGTAGGATCGTCAAGATCAACAATCTTGGAATCGGTGCTTGGGAACGGCAATCCGATGGAACCGACCTTCCTGAGATTCTTGTCTAACGGGTTTGCATGAGTGACAGGACTCGCCTCGGAGAGTCCATAGCCCTCGATTATGATCGAGTTAGTGGCCTCTTCGAATTTGCGAGTTACTTCAGGAGGTAGCGCCATTGCGCCAGCGATTGCCAGCTTGAGTCCCGTGATGTCATACTTGCTAACATTCGGATGACTGTATACTCCAATGGCCATTGTTGAAACCGTTGGGAAGAAAGTTGGTTTCAGCTTGTCCATCCATTTCAGTGTGTTCTCGATATCACGAGCATTCGGAAGAAGGATGATTCCGCTTCCCCAAGAGATTGCCAGATTCATTGAGATGGTCTGTCCGAAGATGTGTTGTATCGGCAGGGCAGCGACGAACATTTCCTTGCCCGGTTCAGCCATCCAACTCATCCATGCAGCACACTGTTCACAGTTTGCCTTCAGGTTATCGTGTGTTAACATCGCGGCTTTCGGAGTCCCAGTAGTACCTCCAGTGAACTGAAATACGGCAAGATCCTCAGCTGGATTGATGGTAACAACAGGCGGTTCAGGGACTGTATCTTTGATGAAATCATTCCAGAGGAGATCTCCTTCCCTTAAGGGTGGAACTTCCTTCATTTCTTTCTTGTATTTTAATTTGGGAGCTAGGATTTGCTTCACCTTGGACATCATATCCCATGCCGCCGTCACAATAACATTCTCAAGATTGCTCTCCTTACGAACCGCTTCCACCACTTTGTAGAAGAAGTTCAGTACTATGATTGTCTTTGCACCCGTATCTTGAAGGTAGACTCTCAGTTCCTTTGGCATACTGAGTGGATTGATAGGCGCAATCGTTGCACCACACTTCAACGCTCCGAAGTAACTTATCACAAACTGCGGGCAGTTGATGAGCATTATAGCGACCGTATCACCTTTCTTCACACCGAGCTTGGCAAAGCCATTTGCGGCTCTGTCAACGAGCTCCTTCAGCTCTCGGTAATTGATCTTAACGCCCTCATAAAAGAGCGCCAGGTTGTCGGGATATTCCTCCGCGGCTCTGTCCAGGTATTTGTGCAGAGGGCCTTCAGGAAGCGTAATTTCCTTCGGAGTGTCCCCAACGTAGTGTTTGTACCATGGTCTATCCAATTTCTTCTCTCCTTATCATGATGAGTACTATAATACGCGCCCATTGCCGCATGGGGCATAAATTCTTTCCGATAAATGGGCTTGGTCAGTTGCTGTGTATTGGAATTGGATTTGCTAATTACCAGCGTGCAGCGCTTCCTCTTGACAGTTACTGAGAACTCACGCGGCCAATTTGGAAATAGGAATGCTCTTCTCCGTCAACCCGTTAACATTCTTCTTCTTTCCGACCTTGACTATTCGGGTGGAGCGATGTAGACCTCAAAGACTCCTGACCATATGTCACTACTTGGTTCTGGTTTGATCAATAGGTCTCCGCCGAAGTTTGCACCAGCTGGTTTTGCCTTGCTCTTTTTCCAAATGTCTGCGAAGATGAGCGAGTGGACTCTGTTTTGGAAATCCTCGGTGACGCGTGAGATAGACACGTCTAGGTGATCCGAATCGATTCCGTATTGACTGAGATCAGCAGTTGTTCTAAACAGACGTTCCTCGTTCACTGCGCCAATGGTCTTGTCGAACGTGTACCCAATGCCTCCAGCCAAGTAAAAGATTCTTATTGGAATCCGTCTTTCCTTTCCAATTACAACAAGTTTCTGATTACTGAGCAAGATGTATTCCGGATTGGCTATGGTGATTGGGATTGAGGCTGCTTCAACAGTCACATCATCCATCTTTAGGGTTTTACTCAGGAAATTGCCTATCTCGACTACTTGCTTATCGAATCTAAAGGGTTCAAAATTATCAGTGTACATTACATTCTTAGCCTTGCGGATTACGACGTCGACGATCCTTTGACATTGCTTAAGGAACTGGACCCTTTCGTCCTTTCGGCTTAGTATCCTTCCTATGGATATTACAACACGTAGGAAATCAATGTTCTTGAAGTTCGAGAGAATGGTTCTACTTAGGTACGTCTTGCCACCCGCCTCTAGGAATCCTTCTTCTCTCGCTACTTGCTCAGGTATTGGATTCCCCATGTAGACCTGAGTTATCGCTTTCCTGCGCTTCGCCTTGAAAAAGACGCCCACATCCAGGCCGCGACGGGGTAGGTTGAGGAGCTGTTTCACAAATGGGCCATCTGGAACAATCTCCTTCACCTGCGCTTTCTGGTACATCTGGTTATACTTAGCAAATAGGTCGGCTCGTGACATCCTCCAATCAACCCGCAGGTTCTACAGTCTTCTATTCATCTTTATTATCTCTTCGGATTCCGATATTGGCTTACCCGGTGATGATTTCCAAGAGTACTTCCAATTACCGGACGGACTCTTGACGGAACGTATAAAGCGGTCATTGTATGGAGAAAGTCCCGTACAGTTTCGAATATTCCAGCATTCAACGGGGCCTGAAACGAGAATGAGGTAGTCCAAATGGAACGAAGGAAAAAAGGATTCACGTTTGCAGTACTTGGTATTTCGCTTTTTGTGATTTCATTAATGCTCTTGTTACAAATTCCGGACCTCTATCTCGGATCCCTGTTGACCATGTTCATTGCTGTGGTGTTTATCGGTCTTGGAGGTGCCATAGCAAAGGGGTACGACATAAAGCTTGAATCCACAACAGAGGAATGCTACTTCTGTAATGGTCTAGGGAAGATTAAGGCAATAGACGGTTCTGAGATTTGTCCTAGATGTGGAGGTACGGGTAAAGCGCTACCTGAGGATTCTGCTTAGTAACTACTCTGACATGGATTTCATCTCTTGCAAGGTTGTTTAGATTTGAGAGCGAAATTGGTGATCGCACATCGTGGAGCATCCGGCCATGCACCTGAAAACACTCTGAAAGCTTTCAGGACTGCATGGGAAATGAGGGCTGACATGTTTGAACTTGATGTACAAGAAACCTCAGATGGTCGTCTTGTATGCATTCATGATTTCGAGTTGTGTAGGACAACTAACGGCGAAGGTTACGTTGGAGAGCTTGCATATCGTGAGATTAAGGAATTGGACGCGGGACAGGGCGAAAAAGTGCCACTGCTGAGCGAAGTGCTCGATTTCGCAAGGGGACGGATCGGAGTAAATATCGAAGTGAAAGCTATGAACGTTGAGAAACGGGTTCTGGAGCTAGTTACTGAACGTGAGATGCTTGACTCGGTCATGTTCTCCTCGTTCATGCACAATACTGTTAGAGTAATCAAGAATCTCAATGCTTACGCAAGGACTGCAATTCTATTGACCGAACCGAGAGATGATGCTGTACGTTACACTCTTGATCTTGGAGCAAATTCCATCAACCCGCCATTCGAAACTCTCACTCCGGAGCTTGTAAAGGAAGCTCATGAAGCACACCTCGAAGTATTCCCCTACACTATGAATGACGTTAGCTCCATGAGGAAGTTACTATCCATTGGAGTGGACGGTCTGATAACAGACTTACCGGATATCTGCGTGAGGGTCGTCGAAACCTTTCTCCAGAGCCAGGCCGCTTAACTCATTCTCAAGCGGATGCAATAACTCTCTCTATGAACGGAGGGATGTGTGCATAGGCGATACTTCTAGTGGGATGACAAGGTATGACATGTTCTGCTCCCTCAATCATGTGAATCTCCTTGATACCTGAGGATATGCCATCGTACACAATGCGTGCATTCTTGGGGGAGATGGTCTTATCATCCGTTCCTTGCATAATGAGCGCGGGCATCGTTACCATAGGCATGACGCTTCGCACATCCTTTGTCATCTTGAGAAACTCGGAATACGCACTAAGCGGTTCCTTGGCATACTTGGTCCTTTGCAAGTCGTAACCATGGGTTTTCTGTATCTTCTCTAGGTCAACCGATTTGAATTTCACGAACAACTTCAGAAGTGGAAGAAACTTTGCGGCTGTTGAGAAGATGCGGACAGCTGGTGAGATCAGAACGATGCCGTCAATGTCATCTTCGTTCGAGGCAAGCTTTAGAGTTAAGGCTCCACCCATTGAGAACCCTGCAACAAACAGATGCTTTGGATTCCAAGACTTCACTACGTCAAGTCCGTCGGATACTGATTTGAACCAATCCAGTCGAGATTTTTTCGACAGGTCTTCTGGACTGGTTTCGTGGCCTGCAATCCTTACTGCATAGGAGGATATGCCTTTCTCTGCTAGGAACTGCCCAAGGCTGGAAACTTCATCAGGTGCAGCACAGAAGCCGTGAATCAGCAGAAAAGCGACGCTGGCGTCATCGGGGCGAAGTGTAACTCCGCATTCCGGTGGATTCAACGCCGCTTCCAGCCTTTCCAGGATCTCTTGTTCGTATTACTGAGCTTCCAAGGCGGCTGCTTCACGAGATACGAATCTGAAACCATGTTTCAGCATCCCCAATCTGACGCCACTTATGACCCACGAAATAATGAAGAGGATTTCGAGACTTACAGCAAGTGCAACGAGCACAGTAAGCACGTTTGCGATATCAGTAATACCCGGAAATAGGGAAAAGACGCCCAACACTGCGATTGCAATGACTGCGCCAAGCAGTACCCCTATTATCGCCGTTACAATCATTAGCCGCCCTTCCATTGCATGTCCTGTTTTTTCAATTTCCTTGGCAAGGGCTAGGATCAATGAAAGGACAAACGTGAAGGTGACGGCATAAAATGCCCATATCATTGCTGCGGCGGTGAATGCCATGTGTGTCACTCCCACAGCAAATGAAGCCATCGGGATGGTTAATGCAAAGATTAAGCTGAATGAACCAAGCATCCCGACCATACCTATCTCTTTGCCATGAGAATACCCAACTATCACTACGTTCCTTGTTATCAACATGAGCATGGGTAACATAAGAATCGTGGCTGCCTGAACGTAATAGTCGATTCCAGTGAACAATCCAATGTTGAACCAGTTATTGGTGGGCCATAATGCAGCTGGACCAGCCCCGGCGCCGCCAATCATGAATACAGCAAACATGATGGAACTCAAAATGCTCACAATAACAGTCAGGAATCTCTGAGAGAATGAAGTGAAGCCTCTGATTTTAGTTTCAATCATCAATAGTCCTTGTGTAATAAGAATGGCTATCCACGGAATCAAAATGAATCCGGATAATACAAATGGATGGACCATTAGGCATACGGCAGCAACCATCAGAGGAAGCCCAACGATGATATCATTTTTGCCAATGTATATCGAACCCATGAAGAACATTACCGCAGCTGGACACGCGACAAGGAATAATCCGTAACTGGGAGCGACCGTTTGGAGCATGGTTCCTGCTTGACCTGCAGTGAATACTCCAAGTGCTGCAAAGACTAACATGAGCCACTTTCTACTCGGATTAACAACATCAGCGCCAATGTGTGCGGCGCGAAGTTCTCTGGCTCCAAGCCGAGGCGCGAGCATAATCCAGAATACCATTGAAAGACAGAGCGCATAGATGAATGCCGGATCTGTTACGAACGTGGTAGCATCAGCCATCGTGCTCCACGGGTGCCAGATCTCAACGGGTGGGGTTCCAGTTAGATCGAAAGCCCCGAAGAAGATTGCAGCGGTGCCCACGATAAATGTAAGCAGACCGGTAATCCCGAATGCGAACTTCGCAGTGTTAGAGCTGCGTCCAAACTCTCTCACAGATGTTATTGGGGACCACCAGAATTTCACGACCATCAATTGTCCAATGAGTAGCATCGCGTAAGCGGCGATAGTCACAGCAACAGCAAAAGGTGCAACACCTGCGTTAACCTCTGAGTAGTTGTTAAGCCCCATTCCAATGGCTAGTACTGGAATCCAGAATGCATTCAGGATTCCTGCAAGGAGTCCAGTATATGTCTTTGTTGAGTCCACGTAGACAATCGACCAGAGTTGCCACAGGATGGCGAAGATCGCCCCAAGTGCTGCGAGATTAGTCACGTAGGCTGCAACCTGTGCGGGGAGATTCCAGAGCTCGCCTCCCAAAGGTATGAGAACAACAAGAGCCAAGCCAACCAAGAAGGCCAACAGGAGTACATGCGGGTATCCAGATTCAAGACGCCTTCTCAAAGCTCC
>JAGLUV010000037.1 GCA_023134215.1 Candidatus Thorarchaeota archaeon
TTGCTTCTGCCAGCAAATACTATCAGCGGCTTTCCACCCTTGATCTTGGTACGGCTTCGTTCTTGCATTCTCTTTCTCCGTCTTTGCTATTTCTCTCAGGAATGCGTGTCGTTCATATCGTAGAACAATCGATGCAGTCAGCGGTCCAACTCCTGCGTCCGAGAACTAAGGGGACGGTCTTCTCCTGAATCTCAGTAAAAGGTGTAGTTTGCTGGGATGAAATACAATTGTGTATCTCTTCTTTGAGGGACGCAACCATGCTCATTTAGAGAACTTCCTCTCCCTCAGATGCTGAATCTCGTTTATCAAGATGCGCATGTCAGTTCTAAGTGTAATCTCCACTTTATCCATTCTGGGCTCAAGATCACGCACAACGCTGTCGATTGAGATGCATTCAGTCACGAACTCATCAACTGCCATCTGTAATGCTGACAGGTTAAAGATGTGCGCTGCAACATTGTCAAAAGCAGAACGGATTATTTCCTTACAGTCACTGGGAGGAGATTCTCCCATTGCCTACTCCTCTTCTTGAGTTTCACCATAGACTGTGTAGCCAAGAATCATAATTAGCGCTACAATGCCGAGTATCTTTAGGACGACATCAACTATTGGAATCCAATCGGCTTGCATAGTAATCCTGTGCCCTCGGAATAGGTTGGCTTATAATAATTGCTGATAGGCAATTTCCGAACTACAGAACAATACTCTGTTTATGCAGCTTCTGCTTTGCGCTTTTCATAGAATTTGTCTATGAACGATCCATAGACGTCTACAGGCTCAGTCAGATCGTTGACTTCATCTATTGCCATCTCCAACCCACAGAATCCGCACTTGACTGTAGCCACAATTTTGGCACGATATAGCTCTATCTTGATGGAGGTGTTACCACACTCCGGACACGGGTAGACATCTGGAATACGCTTCTGAGGTCGTCGACGTACCTTCTGCCTTCGTCTTCTACCCATATTGATTCACCATTTGCCTATTTCACACAGACCGCAGATGGGCCCCGAAAGAAACACAGCGGACTCTGCGACTCCAGTTTTCATTTAAGCATTATGTTAGGTCAACCATCACTAACTGAAATCAATGACCTAAACGCTGAACGTTCAAAATTGAGCAAGTCTTACACACAGAAGCTTTCTTATCTCAGCATACTTCGCTGTGAAACTATGTCAGGTCTCTCAAGGAACGCCCAGTGTGTTTTGCGCATCCTAGAGTTGTCAGAGTCGATGTTAACTTCGGAGATTTTGAAAACCGCAAGACAGCCTGAGTATGTGGATCTCTGCGCAGACTGCGCCGGAGGTGACGCATTCATTGCAGCTGCGAATCAGCTAGCAAGTCAAGGTCTAATTGCCAAGAAGTTTGGCAAGGGCGGCTACCGCTGGCATCTTGTGGGGGCGAAGTAGTTGGACGTAGCAAGAATACGCGAGGATTTTCCTGTCTTGAAGCGCATAATCAATGGTCATCCACTCGTTTACCTTGATAGTGCATGCATGTCACTGAAGCCTTTGCAGGTAATTGCTGCTATGCGCGAGTATTATGAACAGTATCCAGCTTGTGCTGGTCGAAGCATTCACAAGCTTGGTGAGGAAGCATCGAATGCATACTCTGCAGCACGAGCCAAGTTTGCCGACTTCATCAATACTGCTGAGCCTGAGGAGTGTATCTGGACGAGAAATGCAACTGAGTCGTTGAACATGGT
>JAGLUV010000038.1 GCA_023134215.1 Candidatus Thorarchaeota archaeon
GCCAGTTCGGTGAAGATTCCGAAGGGCTCGAAGATAGTTACTACTACCCTAGAGCATCACAGTGGATCATTGCCATTTGTGGAGCGCGCACGTAGAGATGGCCTAAAGATTGAGATAATCGAAGCCAAAGATGATGGCACGTTCGACATTGAGGACTGGAAAAGAGTCATAGATACTAACACTAGCTTGATTTCAGTAGTCCATTCATCCAATGTAACCGGCACTGTTGCCTCGATGAAGGAGATTGTCGAGATAGCTCATGACCGGGGGGCGCTAGTCATGTCTGATGATGCCCAATATGCCCCACACCACCCTCTGGACGTGCAGGACTTGGACGTTGATTTCTCAGCTATCTCAGTTCACAAGATGTGTGGACCCACCGGTGTAGGGGTTCTCTATGGGAAGATGGACCTTCTGAAGTCGATGGACATGTTCCTAGTTGGAGGTGACACCGTGGCTGATGTCAGGTACGTTGATGGCAAGATCGTTCCGGAATACTTACCTCCACCAGAGAAATTTGAGGCCGGACTGCAGAACTATGCTGGGGCCATTGGTGCAGGAGCCGCTGCTGATTATCTCCAATCAATTGGGATGCACAATATCGAGCTTCATGAGAGGAACCTTTTGAGTTTCATGTTGAAGGCTCTGAAAGAGATGGATGAAGTCACAATCTTTGGAACAGACGACATCCACATCAAGACTGGACTTGTCGCTTTCATGGTCAGTACAGTGAACACTGCGCATGATGTGGCCGGCTATCTCAGTGATTCATATGGCGTAATGCTGAGGTCTGGTGCACACTGCACGCATCCTTATCACTACCAGATGGGAATACCTCCTTCAAAAGGGACCAACAGGGCATCGGTCTATCTCTACAATAACAGAAAGGACGTAGAGGTATTCATAGAGGGATTGCAGGCATTGGTGGAAGCAAGTTCCTAGTCCAGCATATCTGCGACATTCTGCTTCATTCGTTTGATCTCTTCAACGGGATCTGCGAAATCAAGGCCGCTCGCGGCTACATCCACAGAATCTTTGTACTTAGTCACACGTCCTTGAATTGCAATGTATCGTCCAAGCATCTTGTCAGTGTTTTGCTCTATTGGTGCTTGGTTGTTTTCAGATTTTGAAATAAGATCGAATGCCTCTTGCGCTGTCATCTGTAGGAGTTCTTCACCCGTTTCGCCAAAGAGAGTTACTCGAATAGAACCGGAACCATCGTCCAAGGTGACCTTGTACAGCATTCTGGGCTCTGGTTTCTTAACCTCGCCGCAGACGCTGCATATGTACTTACCATCTCTATCCTCGACCTTCTTCCTGCAACTCGGACAGGCCTGGTACACAGGACATACCTGACCAACCCCTACAACTATGCCACAGACCTCTACAGTCTGTCCTTCGCTCTCAGCATCTATATCGCCAATCATGACTCTTCCTGCGCGAGTTATCGTTTCCAAAGACACTCCCGAGAGATCAAGCTTTGCCAGTTTCGAACCCTTGGGATTGATCTTAATCTCAGCACGGCGGCCCACATGGAATTCTATGCCTCCCCTGAATCCCTCCTTCACGTAGCCATGCTTGATTCTGATAACATCTTCCTCTTGCAAGTCCACTATAATGTCGACATCATCATTCCAGAATGTGACCCGTGTCGTCCCTGACTCATCGGCAACAATGAGATTCTGAACTTTGCCCTCTTTCCCATCCCTCTCAAAAGACTTGAACGGGAAGATCCTAGCTACTTTGCCCTCGATGTCAACATCACGCATATCTGCAGTCAGTTCAGAGATGTCTTTCCTGCCAAGTGGCTCTGAGGCAGGTGCTCCTGCACTCACTTCCACTGCATCTATCTTCTCCTTCAGTTTTCTCTCAACTTTCGAGGCTCTGGTGGTATGGAACTCGACATCTCCGTAGCGACCCGCCTTGGTGCGGCCACCAGTGATTTTGATGACCTCACCCTCCTTGGCATCCTGCATCTCTTCCGCATACTTGTCCCAAAATACAAGCCTGGCGCTGCCAGTTTCATCAGCGCCAATGATGCTCAGCACCTTGCCCTCACTACCATCGCTTTTGCGGGTGAATGTGGATAGATTGAAAATCTTGCCAATTTTCACAACCAGATTCACATCAAACGCCCCATCCTGAAGGTCATTCATTTTAACAGTCTGCGACTCAGGCACATCAAAGTCTAGATCCTCCATCTCGTGGTCATCAATGATTCTGATGTTCCCCATGCGTCCAAGGTTGAGTTCAAGGGCGTCACGCATTCCCTTCTTCACATAGGCACCTCTTATCTGAACCACGTCGCCAACATTGATTCCCCCCTCAGACACTGCCACTGTCTGGTCGTCCCACATAGCGATTCTGATTCTTCCAGATTCATCTGCAACTATTATGCTGGCGACCTTTCCTTCTCCGCCGCCGGACCGAGAAAAGGTTCTGACTGTGCCGACATTGACAACCTTTGCAGTTAGGGCCACATTCCTGATGTCCTCGGATATGTCCTTGACTCTCAGGCGTGCTTTGGGAGATGCTTGGTGAAGGTCAATACCAAGTTCACGCGCAACAATCATTGCTGCAGATTCGTCGTTGACAACCTCGGGACCCAACTCCTGGCGTTTCTCCTCGATGAACTTCAAGATGTCCTTGCGTTCATACTCGGATTTGTGTTTCAGAATGAGTTGAATTGTTTCTTCAAGCGTGAGCACTTCTATTACCATCCAGTTGCTGGGTAGTGGCATCCACTCAATACAACGTTTCAATCCGTATCCTATAAAGTAGTATGCTCAATCATACCGAGCTGGACCGACTAATCCTCCGTTGACCGGCCGAAACATAAATGACCACTACCGACAACAGAGGGATGACAACTTGTGACCGAGTCTGAGCCTAGCCTACCAAAGCATAGCATTCACTATGCTCACTACTTTGCTGCACTGAATAAAGAGGTCAAAAGAATCTATGCAGTCGCAGAGAGTGCAAGGGCGAAGGGCGTTGACCCCACAACAGTTGTTGAGATTCCGCCAGCGTATGATGTAGCTGCTCGTGTTGAGGCTACACTTGATGGCCCTGTTGGCGTAGCAAAGCGGATTCGAGAGCTGCAGAAAGA
>JAGLUV010000039.1 GCA_023134215.1 Candidatus Thorarchaeota archaeon
TCAAGAGAAGAGGTGGCCTTTGCTGTCGCCAAGGAGATTGCTACAGGGGACCTAGGTGGTATTACAGATCAGGAAAAGGCCGCAGATAAAGCCGTACGAGTAGCTCTGGCGATACTTACCGAGAGCATTACTGCTGCTCCAATTGAAGGGATTTCAAAAGTTCGGATTAGGGGCGCGGGTTCAGATCAATACCTTGCCATCTATCTCGCGGGGCCTATACGGGCTGCTGGCGGTACAGAGGCCGCCATGACAGTTCTAGTTGCCGATTATGTAAGGCAGGTGCTAGATCTTCCGGCATTCAAAGCCACTGAAGAGGAAGTCGAGAGATCTCTGGAAGAGGTTGAGCTCTATGCAAGAGCAGTGCATCTTCAGTATCCAGTGCAGCTTGACCTACTACAGCTAGCAGCCTCGAAACTACCTATAATGCTGACGGGGGAGCCAACTGAGGAGTTCGAGGTATCGGGTAGTCGCGATTTGGAGCGAATAGAAACTAACCGTGTTAGAGGTGGGGCCGTTCTAGTACTCAATGATGGGGTCGTTGGGAGGGCTGCCAAACTCGCCAAAATTGTGAACGGATTGGAGATGCCTGGGTGGGAGTGGCTCAATGAACTAGCTGAGAAGACCAGCAAGGCTGAGTCATCAGAGGATGAAACAGAGGAAAAGAAACTGGCTCCAAAATCTGAGTATCTAGCAGATGTGATTGGCGGCCGCCCGGTGTTTTCACACCCATCACGAATTGGTGGTTTCAGATTGAGATATGGCCGGTCTCGCAACACAGGATTGGCGGGGGTGGGCGTACATCCTGCTACGATGTTCTTGGTTGACGAGTTCTTGGCTCCTGGGACTCACATCCGAACGGAGCGTCCTGGTAAAGGCTCCATAGTATCTCCCGTAGATACAATCGAAGGTCCGACGGTCCTTCTTCGAGATGGAACAGTTAAGCAGGTATTTACCACTGAAGAGGCTTGCAGGCTTCAAGGAAAGGTAGAACGCATAATCTACCTTGGTGATATATTGGTTGCACTTGGCGAATTCCTTGAAAACAACCATCCGCTCGTTCCATCGGGATATTGCGAAGAATGGTGGTCACACGATGTCGACAAAGCATGTATGAACTTCAAAAAAACTGAGGTTGAACAACGCCTTTCAGGCTCGGACATCACCGCCAGCGACCTATCCGGGTTCATTAGCAATCCTCTCTCAAGCATCCCCTCACCAGAACAAGCACTTCATCTGGCAATGTCATTTGGAGTGCCACTTCATCCTAGGTATCTCTATCGCTGGCTTGCATTGAGTGGTGAGGAAACATCGGATCTTAGGACTTGGCTGTTGAAGAATAGGAGGATAGAGAAAACCTCTCAAAACAACCACATAGTCATTCCAAATGATGCACGATACAAAGAGCTACTCACAAGAGCGGGTATCCCTCATTCTCTGAATGAAGACCGCAGTCTTATTCGCATCACAGATAGTCCCGCGACAGTTCTAGCACAATTGGGTGATAAGCGCAAGTCCCCCAAGGGGAGTAACTCTCTTGAGGCTCTTAATTCCTGCACGAAAATTGAGCTTAGAGACAAGATGGGCTTCTCGATAGGGGCAAGAATGGGCCGGCCTGAGAAGGCCGAAGAACGCAAGATGAAGCCTCCTGTTCATGTGCTGTTCCCGGTAGGACGAGCTCTTTCAAGCGAACGACGAGTGGAACGCATTGCTAAGAGCAACGAGCACACGTCAACGCAATGCACCTTCGACGATGATGGCGCAGTAATGGAGCCCGTTTTGGGGAGTTCAGGTGTACGGCTTGAAATGGTATCTAGAATCTGCACAGGATGTGGGCTTGAAACCTTTGAGTCCAAATGTCGCGAATGTGGGTCGCATACTGAAGTCCAACCGTGGTGTTCGCATGAAGAGTGCGGTAGGGCAGTAGATACCACCACTGGAATGTGCCCCTATGGACATGATGTGAATCTTATCCGCACCACGAAGACTATCTCTGTGGACTTCCAAGCGCTTTTGGAAGACATAAAGAAGGATCTTGGTGAGTCACAGACTTACAATCTTCGAGGAGTCCTAGGGCTGACCAGCGATCATAAGGTACCTGAGTATCTTGGAAAGGGAGTCTTGCGCGCTAAACATGATGTGTACACTTACCGCGATGGCACAGCACGATTCGACGCTACTGATGCACCGCTGACTCATTTCAAACCCCGCGAGATTGGGGTTTCCGTGGGGCGTCTACATGAACTCGGATACAGAACTGATTATCAAGGCCAGCCTCTGGTTTCAGATGAGCAGGTCATTGAGCTCATGGTTCAAGATTTGGTAGTCCCCGAAAATGGTGCAGACTACTTGGTCAATGTAGGCAATTTTGTAGATGATTGCCTTCAGCAAATCTATGGCGTGGACAGATATTACGGGTTCCGTAGTCGTGAGGCCATAATCGGGCAGTTGGTGATTGGGCTTGCTCCTCACACATCCGCAGGGATAATCGGCAGAATAGTTGGATTTACAAATACAAGCGTGTGCTATGCACATCCCTACTGGCATGCTGCGAAACGGAGAAACTGTGATGGTGACGAAGACGCCCTGATTCTAGTCCTTGATGCACTCATCAACTTCTCCAAAGCCTATCTTCCAAGGGGCAGAGGTGGGTTCATGGATGCTCCCCTTGTTTTGTCTGTGGTTTTGGACCCGACTGAGATTGATGATGAAGCTCACAATATCGAAGTCTGCAATCGATATCCTGCTCAGTTCTACAGCATGGTTGCTGAGGCGCAGCATCCTCGAGTAGTCGAAAGTCTTGTAGATATTGTGGCATCGCGGCTAGATAAAGAGGCACAGTACGAGGGACTCGGCTTCACACATGGCACGTCATCAATTGATGATGGTCCGCGCAACTCGAGATACAAGACGCTAGGCAGCATGATTGAGAAGCTTGAAGCACAGCTCAAACTTGCGCAACTCATTGATGCAGTGGACTCGCAGGATGTTGCAGAACGCGTGCTTTCACATCACTTCATTCGTGATATCCGGGGAAATCTTCGAGCATACTCGACGCAGAAAATCCAATGCCTGAAGTGTCACAGAGTATACAGAAGAATTCCACTCTCCGGCTCCTGTATATGCGGTGCGAAGCTCTCGCTCACTGTAAGGCAGAAGAACATCTCAAAGTACCTGACCATAGCTGAGAGGTTGATTCGTGAGCATGGACTCGGACAGTACCTACAACAACGCCTTGATCTGATTAACTCGTCTTTGGACTCAATGTTCGTATCAGAACAGACATCTCTGTCCGAACAAGCTTCTCATGCCAACCCATAATGCCCCTATTCGGCCTCAGCTGCTAGTCCCAACAAATCGCGATCATCTATTATGCCAATAAGACTGCCTGCGGCCGAAAGCACCGGTGCTTGGTCAATATCATTTTTCCTTAGTATTCGTACACATTCAGGAATGGTTGTGACTTCGGTTACACTGATTATGTTCTTGGTCATGACCTGTTCCACAGGAACATTGGGTAATTTCAAGAGCCTCTTAGTGACAATCAAAAAGTCCTTGGAGGTCCAGCCCCATTCCACAGCTTGTTCAGTCCCGCTGTGGGTCTTGGATACATTGTCCTCGACTGTGATTTCAGACAGTCGTATATAGTCGCTGACTGATATCACACCTGCGACCTCTCCGGCTTCGGTAACTACCACAAGCGCATGCTTCCCAGCCATCTCCATAATCATGTATGACATGGGAAGAGGAGTTTGGTCCCACACTGCAATGACTTGGGGGTTAACAAAGTCTCCAATACCCTTGTTGTCATAGTCTCCGCTCTCTTCTAGTATTGCACCCAGAATGTCAGGTATGGACACAAGCCCCACGAGCTTGTCCTTATCCACCACAGGCAATCTCCTGTACTTCTTGTCCCGCATGAGCTTGGCTGCTGTCTTCACATTAGTTCTAGGTGTGACAGTGTCCGGGTCTCTTACCATGAGCATAGCAAGCTGGTTCTCGTCTGCTTTCCGCAAGAGGTCTGTTCTTGTAACTATTCCCACAAGGGTTTTGGTCCCTTTCTTCACGATAGGGACTCCATTGATTTGTTTCTCTGCCATGAGTAACAGGACATCTTCTCTGGTGCCTGGTACCGATGCGAAGACCACGTCTTTCTGCATGCAGTCTGCGATTTTCATTGTTGGGATT
>JAGLUV010000004.1 GCA_023134215.1 Candidatus Thorarchaeota archaeon
GAGGATCTATGGCGAGTGGTATGATGCCGCCCGCCGGGGACGATGCAATGTACACAGGCGCAGGTGGATACTCGTATTGATTTGTCAAGTAGGGTGATATCATGACATCAAGTGAACCTTCCAATCCTGTATCACGAGCAATTGAGAAGATGATATACAGACCATCTGAGATGCTACCAAACTGGAATTGGGCTCTGCTTGTGTCTCCAGCAAATGTATCCACAAGACTACTGTCGAGGTCCAACATCTGGACGCAGCCTTTGTGTCTTTGATAGATGAAAATCTGGTCCATGGAGGAAATGTCCTCAGCCAAGTATGTAACGTTGAACCATGTGCCAGCTTCGCAGGACATGTTAATCATATACCATTCAAAAGGATCTCCTGGTTCACCTAGAGTGAAGTTAGACCACTGAGGACTGCTAGTTACTGTAGCTGTATTTGTCCCATTCATAAAACCAGACAAGTAGTCTTCTATGGTGACTGAATAGTCTGCCGTGTAGGTGCCAAATTCGTTGGTAAGAGAAAAGCCTGTGTTATTCCGGACTTCGTATGGACTTATGGCGATGATTCCAAAGCCATCGCAGAACATATCAAAAATGGGCGGGAGCCCCATCACCACCGTACTACGGTTTAAACCGTATTCAACCCAGCCGGTTCCTGATTGGATATTGCCGAGTTGAGGCTGAGTTCCTCGGAGGATGATACCATATTGGTTCAGAATATCTACATCAGCTCTTACAGAAACGTTGTCATGAGTCTCGAGAGTAACATTCACCCTGTAGAAGGTCAATGCATCAGTTGGCACTCGAACACCAATGATTCCACCGTTATCAACAGCCACTCCACCTACACCATCCAACACTGGCCCAAGTGTAAACTGAGTGACGGCGTTGTAGTTCATTCCTCCTGCAGTTCCAACAACAAGATAGTTGCCAGCTGGAAGATAAAGTGGTTGAGCAGTATGGAAGGACGATGCGTCTGTAGGATACGCGACCCGATAGATGTTGTCCCCGAAAGTTCTGTAGATCATCCAGGAGAAGCCTGAAGGGTTAGTAGTATTGATCTTGAGAAGTGAGTCAGCGGCGAGAGGAAGTCTATATGCAAACCTCTGTGCACCGATATTCCAGCTCTCAAGATAGAACGGTGTACTCAACGGGAGTAGTGGGACATCGGGTATCTCATTTAGAAGTGTGTATGTGGTTTCTTCCATTCCCATTATCGTGAGGTAATATGTTTCATTCTGGAAGGACTGATAGTAGATAGTATCGCCATTAGGGTTAGGCATTGAAAGATACTTGGCACACCCATAGGTCATTGTATAGGTGGTATCGGTAGTGACCTGAAGCATGGTTTCAAAGGGGTCGTAAATATCGTCATCAAGCTCTGGAAAGTTCATGGAGTATCTCAGTTTTCCAGGATGGGTGTAGTTGGAACTGAATTTGAATGTGTGAGCTGATGGTGCTTTTTCTTGGTGCACTGTATCTCCAGCATCGTTCTTCACAACAAGCTCACTTCCTGGCAGTACCCCTTCTACAATCCCACCTGGCAGCAATTCATCAGGAGTAATTGCTTCCAGTAAGAGGTCTACAATCGGAAGACCTGCATTATCAGCAGTGGCGTAGATTCCGATAACATACATCCCAGGACCATCAGGAGCAAATGGAATTACATGGATGTCTCCATTCTGTAGGTAGTCATAGTTCATTGAGCGTCCCATTTGGTCTTGGATGATGATTGACATATCTGTTAAATCTTGACGGGATGTCGCAGTAAGGTGAAAGAACTCTTCCGTAGTGACATTGAACACCCCAAAATATGCTACCGTAGGGTTAAGAATTACGGAGACCTCGTCACCTATTGGAACACCGAAATAGACCTGCTTGTCATTGATACCCAAATCATACGAATTCGTTGAGTTTACAAAGTCATAGAATTTCGGCATTATCGATGCATCAAGAAGCCAATCCGCCATGGTAATTGCGTCGGCTTGAATGAAATCCATCTGCTCACCAGTTCCCGACATGGAATCAAGGGCTCTGACCCAAGAGTCTTGGTAGTACTGATATTCAGCATAACTCATATCTGAGTCATGAACCAACCCTGACGCGGAATAAAACGACGGATCATTCTCAGGGACATAGAGATATGTATGACCGTTATCATCAGCCTCCAAGTCTTGCGAATACGTGACTTCGTATAACGTGGCATAGGCCGCATTAACAATTGGCATTGCTTGACCAGCAAGTAACACACTAGTGAATAAGATAGATAATACTACTCTCCCAACTTTAGGCATGCTAAGACACCTAACCGAACACACGCATAATTAGCCATAAAACGTTTGTGAGCGGCTTTGCCTTTGTAAATGGTACAAGGAGTCAGAGGGAGATTGACTATCCCACGCGTCGTCTGAGATAGTCTTCTTGTCAAGAGCAAATGATAACGCTCTTCGGAAAACTGCAATGTTCAAAGAGAGAAGGGGGTTGCCCCCCTCCTAGGATGCGTCTTTATTCTATAGCTTCTCTTTTGCTTCCTTTCGGGACATTCCTTTATACATCAGAACAAGTCCAAGCAAGGCGAAGATGCCGCCTGATACTATTCCGAACATTGGGAATAACACGAAGGGCAGATAGCCAAAGCCCATTGCCAGTAGGCCAGCGCCGACCAGCAGAGCAATCAGACCAATTCCAATGCCCATCGCACGGAACGCCATGGATCGAGGATACTTGCTCTCAATGACGTAGCCCGTGGATGCCGCAACAGAGGCTTTGTACTTCCCTTTTCCGTAGCGATACTCGAGCTCCCAGACCGGCACGTGAACGAGGTAGGTTTCACCGACATCGAGGTTGTCAGTTCTGTGCGTAACCTTGGTCACTTCGTCCATTATGAGAGCAGTCTGTTTGTCGTGGGCTATCTTCTTTGCCTTTGCTCTGGCCTGTTCCTCATTCATTTGACTGTGAAGGACTTTACCATCAAACTCCTCCGCATGCGCATGGCTGAAGAACTCCTTGGCTCGTGTGGGGATTGGGTGCGCTTGCACATCCTCGTCAATCCCGGAAG
>JAGLUV010000040.1 GCA_023134215.1 Candidatus Thorarchaeota archaeon
TACAAACCCGAGCTGATCAAGCATTGGCGATGGGGCACCACTACGGAGATTGACTCGCCTTTTTAGAAACGAACCAACCAAATCGCCAAGCAGAGCGCCAATCGACAATATCAGGGCGATTGAAACGCCTGAGAAGAGAATGACCTCCATGTCTTGTGATACCGTAAGATACTGCACCATATGCAATCTAACATGCGGAGCAGCGATTGACTGTGCAACCCCGGTAAAAATACCGAAAATAATCCCTGAAACGAACCCTCTGATAGTCTTGCCGTCCCCGAGAATCCTGTTGCCATCCCTGAACAGTAGTCCAGCGTCTATCGGCCTTCCTCCGCCAAAGATAACTGGAGTGGCATTGGCAACCCAAGCTGGCAAGCCGAGCCATAGGGCGAGTCCAATTAGGGCCAATTCCTCGTACATCAGCGTTGCTCCTGTGTCAGATTCTCTTCTGGTTCCATTTCACTGTTGTCTTCTGTACTGCGTTCTGCGGTGAATCCTTTCATAGCAAGATACATCACACTCTTCGAGGGCTCGCCTTCAGGTACCAGCCTCTCCACGATTCTTTCTGCTCTACCACGTCCGACTCGTAATCGTATGGAATAGTCCTCGTAAAACTCCATGATGTTTCGGGCAACGGGTTCGAATCCTTGTGGTTCATCCATTCGCCCCCTCACTTGATTCAATACCATCACGGCCATATCTCGTTCCTTGGCAAGTCCCTTCAGGATTCCCATTTGTGTATTCAGTTCTCGATGTGCTACGTAGTTAATCTTCTTGTCTTCAAGGGAGGCTCTGTACAATCTTGTGAGAGTATCGACAACAACCAGTCTTGTTCCCTCTCGCGAGTATAGATCAAGATCATCTATGAGTGTCCCCTGTTCACTGAAGCTCTTAGGCGAAAGAATGGTCACTAGACTCTCAATCTCATCAAGTTTCTTATTCGTAATCTGCTCAAGTCTTTCGATTGGTGTTGCCCCCTCAGAATTCACGAAAACTGTTCCAACATCCAGATGACAAGCAGCGCTGACAAAATGGAGTGCCAGAGTTGTCTTACCAGCTGCTGCTTCACCAAAGGTATGAGTCAGGTATCCAGTGTGTAAGCCTCCATTGAGGATGAGGTCCAATGAGGAAACCCCTGTTGGAATAATCAAGGCGGATTTCACCATCTGTAGTTTCCATCTAAGGAGTCTTAAGGATACCCCAGTACGCGCATGTAATGCCTAGTAGTGAAGTCGCAGTAGCAACAAAAAACCCCAAAGCGCTCTATCTCGTTATGGAGGTTCTCAAAGGCCTAGATTTGGATTTCGTAGTCTGTGAGCCTAGTGGTGCAGAGTGTCAGATTGCTAAGGTCATTATAACCACAAGTGACGAAGCACACGATCTAGACCCTGAGCGAGTAGTCATTGTAGAAGATGATCTCAATGAAGACTCCATGGTGATTGCTCTGATGCTTCATATTCTGGATATAAAAAAACCCACAAGCATTGTTGTTGGGGTTGATCCCGGAATGCGATTCGGGTTGGCACTGGTCATAGATGGCAACGTGGTTCGGACCAAGATAACAACCTCACCGGCCAAGGCTGCCCGTTTCACCTTACGCTGGCTGGCAGCAGTCAACGACAGCTTCTCTCAGGAGTCCGTGATACGAGTTGGTACAGGATCTAGCATGTTTGCAGCGTTCTTTCTTCGAGAAATCACTCCGCATATAGATAGCACTTTGCTGGAGCTGGTTAACGAAGAGAATACCACAAAGGTTGGCGAATCGGACGAGTCATCAGCCACTCTGATTGCCATGCGGAAAGGGCGGCTGTTGAAAGAATCGGATGACATCTTTAAAATTCGCGAAGGCCATGTGCACGCATTGAAACATTTGGTTCTCGATATCACCAATGGCAAAAGACGTATTTCTACAGCTGATGCACAAGCGGTGCTGTTGGGCGACAAATCACTAGAATGGTTGTTGAGCGCCAATGGCTAATCGCTGAAGAAGGCTTCCACTTGTTGAGCCACCATGTCTGGACTGTTAGGCATCACTTGTGTGACCTCATCTAGCCATTTGGGCATGAATCGGCGGAGGTAGTTTGTAGCAAATCGTTCATCCAAGAGAATAATGACTCCACGATCTTCGAGTCGCCGAACTGGTCGGCCAGCCGCCTGAACCGCTCGAGTCATTGACGGCAAGACATAGGCATAGTCCCTTCCTCTGCGATCAAAGCGCTTATCGAAGTATTGAATCAATGCGTCCGTTCGAGGCGTTGGTCTGGCATAAGGCACCCCCACAACTATAACACTCTCCATTGTGGAGCCCGGGAAGTCACCTCCCTCGGAGTTGCGCCCTCCTTGCACTCCCAATAGAACGGCCCCTCCCATATCACCTCTTGCTTTGAATTCCTCTATCATGGAGTCGTTGTCACCGGTCTTCATCCCCTGCTTCTCTGAGTAGAGCTTCTTCCGCAATCTCTTCTCCAAGCCCGCTCTGAGCAGGGCACTGCCCACAGCATAGCTTGTGGTGAAAATACCAGTGTTGCTGGGCGTAGCGTGAGCAACAGCAACGCAGTGGTCAACCATCCGATTGAATAGCGCATCAGACCGTGTCTTGTAGGAAGTACCCACACCCTCCACAATCATCGCCAACCTGTTTCGTTTAGCGAACGGGTTATGGAATGTCAATTTAGCAGTTTCAGGACCAAGCCCTATCATCTCAGAAAAGGCATCGAGGGGGGAGAGAGTCCCGGAGATTGCAACTGAACTACGCACCATTCTGAGTATTGGATTCGTGATTACAGTAGGGTCAAGTGCTACAAGGTCAAGCGAAACTCTTCTACTTTCTCTATTAGTCCGAGCCGACGCTATCATGAACGTGTAGTCTTCTCGTTCGGAGTATTCAATCCACTTTAGCATGAAGTCAGCAACTCTGTGAATTGTGGACCTAGGGAATTTGCCAGCCTTCAGAAGGCCTCGTCGTATACTTGCTCCCATGTCTTTCATGTGCGATATTACTTCATCTTCCGGTTCCATTCCCGCCTCCATAATCGCAATCTCAAAGATGACCTCCGGATCCACCATCTTCTCATCATCATCTTTCATCTCTGTTGAATGCTCTAGGATGACTTTTGCAAGCTCTCTGCAGAAATCCTTGGAAATAGTATCATGGTAAGTCGTCGCCTCACGAATGGCCTGTCTTACCGTTCCCACGGGTAGCGAATCGCTAGCAGAATCCAATGCTGTAGACGGTATATTGTGCGCTTCATCTTGAATCAAAACAACCTTTCCAAGAGGTATTTCGAGTTCGGGCATGAACACTTCCATAACAAATGGATCAAACACGTAGAGATAGGAGAGAGCTACAACATCAACGACTTTTGCGAGCTTCTTAGCCAGTTCGTACGGGCAGAAAGTACGCTTCTTGGCAATTCTGACTATGTCTGGCGCCGTGAGAACTCCTGAGGGCATGAGATCCAGAACATTCGCGGAATCCACTGCTTTCTTTGTTCTCTCGTAATATGCGCATTTCCCTGTTGCCTTCAGCTGTCCACATACCTCGCTGATGGGCGCAAGAAAGCCTGCATTCTCAATAACGAACGGATTGAGACACATATGGCGCCTTCCTCTGAAAGAAACTCCAGTTACGGTTTGCTTCTTTGATATCGCGTTAAGCTCTTCTATGACACGATCTAACTGTCTGTGCGTCCGTGCGCAATAGAGCACTTTCCCACTATTTTCCAAAATCCATGGTAGAACTCCACATAAGGTCACACAAGTCTTTCCAAATCCATTTGGCGCTTCACAGACAATATTGTGTCCGCTTCTGACCTTGTCGCTAATCTGGTTCATCATTTCTTCTTGACCGTTACGAAGTTCATCGTATGGAAAGAAGTCCATTGGAGCGGATTGTTCAGTCATGAAGATTCCAACGAAATCAGCAGTGCTACTATTGATAACGATGTTGTTTGGCTTGCATGAATTCGCCGCCCATCGTATCTGTTTATTACCTCATTGAGCATTACAGCATCCGGCTATGGAAATGAGTCTGGACGATATTAGGGAATTCGAATCCGAGTTTTCACAGGGCAAGCTCAGGGGCAGAGTAATTGACCTTGAGAATGGCATACTGCTTCTTTTATCTGATTCAGAAAGGTTCCGAATCTCTCTCTCAGCTGTGGCAATTCCACCGGCTCATGGACGTAAAGAGCCCGTTTCTACTGGTTTTCTCTCGACGGGTCTAGATGCAACGCTTGTACGCACTATAGCTGAGAGAGTTGCAGCATGGACCAATCAGACCTGCATGCTAGTCATCGCAGTGAATGGCCTGAACAGGGAACTGATGATGGAAATTATTGCAGTCCTGAAGAACCACCTTGTAGCATAAGATGTTCAGCAACCTCGCGTACCCATATACCCGTTTCATCCAATTTGTGTACGCGATTCAGGTACTCTTTCCAGTCTATCTCAAGTGCACGTTTCCAATCATCGAATGTGGCCTGCAGGTTATCAAGTGCGTGTCTGTGGTAAACACAGAACTCTGAGTCCTCTGCAACTTCGCGACCGCATACCGAACACACATTCACTTGCTCTTTCCTCCCGTTTTGCGCTTAGCATGGCTCTTTCTGCGGTTCTCAAGCTCCTCAAGGTCATCCCGGCGGCCAGGACACTTCACCCAGTTGATGCAGGTTTCCCACACCCTTCTTCTAGAGGTAATCTTGATCATCTGATATCCGCAATGAGGACACATCTTGTCTAGTGGAGATATCTCGCCGCTTTGAGGCAGTGGGTACGTCTGTTCACATCTACCTTCCTTATAGTGCGAGCAGCCTAGAAACCGCTTTCCCGTCTTTGATGAAGATACTATGTTCAGCATTCCTATATTGCAGGTTGGACATGGTCCAATCTCTTGTTTTTCCTTCCAGTATCTTTGAAGACCTCCAACCAAGGTATTCCCTATTGCCGCCTCCATTACCTTGAACCTCTCAAGAATTTTGAGAAGTTCTCTCTTGGCGTCCACCAATACTTGCTCTCTATCAGTATCTCCCTCTTGGATACCTTCCATCTGTTTCTCAAGCTGTCGAGTCAACTCAGCAGACAGCATCTCAGGTACGTACTGATCCAATGTTTCGAAGAGCGCATACCCCAAAGTCGATAGTTCGAATCTGTCATTCATAACATACCCTCTTGACCTGACAGAATCAGCGATTCTTGAACGAGTTGCCTTTGTACCCAAGTTCTCTCTTTCAAGGGCTTTGAGCAGGCTGGAGGGATTGTAACGCGGAGGCGGGGAGGTTTGTTTGTCAGTTATATGTACTGAAGCAAGTTGTATAAAATCTCCTTTCTCTATCGGTGGAAGTTCCTTCTCATTTGTAGTTGCATATGGTTGGTAGGATTCCATCCAGCCCTGCTTCAGCACTCTGAGCCCTCGAACATGGAATAAATGGGTGTCGCACCTGACGTCAGCCCTGCGGCTCTCCTTGATAGATGGCTCTCCAAAGAGCGCAATGAATCGTCGAACGATTAGGTCGAAGACCTTCTTCTCGCTGGGAGTGAGTCGACGAGGGGGTTTAGCTCCTGTAGGATGTATCGCTGGATGTGCTGGGTCGTCCTTCATACCTTGAACAGGCGTGAGCATTCCACCGTCAAGCACACGTTTGGCTAGAAACGCATATGGCTTGAATCCGCTGAGTCCATGGAGTATCTCCTTCACATCGACACTCGCTGGTATCTTCTGACTGCTGGTTCGTGGGTACGAGATTAAAGCATCCAAGTAGAGCTTCTGTGCAAGAACGAGCGTTCTGCTAGGCTTGAACCCGAAGTGTCTGTATGACTCCGCTTGAAGACCGCTCAGATTGAATGGAACAGGCGGTTTCTGCGTGCTTTTCTTCTTCTTAATTGAATCAACATGTGCTTGTTTCCCCTGAAGCTCACTACCAATTGCATCGGCCTCTTTCTTGATGTCAATTCGCTTTCTAGAGTACTCCAGTTCTATTTTGACTCCTTCGTGGTCGCCCATAGCCATTATGGTCCAGAATGGGACCGGCACGAAGAGGTTAATGTCCTGCTCTCTTCTTGCCACAAATGCAAGTGCGGGAGCCTGAACTCTACCAGTTGACACTATCTTGAACCAGCCTGCCGTGCTCTTGATTGCAAGAGTCAAGGCACGTGTAAGGTTTATACCATAGAGCCAATCGACCTCATGCCGCACCTGACCTGCCTCTATAAGGGGGAACTCCAATGTTAGTGACATGTTCTCATAGGCATTTTCAAGGTCCTTGGCCGTTAGCGACGAGAAGATCATTCTCTTAGCATTTGCAGGGTCCGTTCCACATGCATACTTCACAGTCAGATAGCCAATCAAGCTTCCCTCAATGTCGTAATCAGTGGCTACAACAAATTCATCTGCTTCTTTCGCAAGCCTCTTGATTAGTCGGATGATTGGCTTGATTCCTGTCGCTTTCTTGACGACTTCATATTTCGGAACCCACTCTGTTTCGAGTCTAGGGTATGTCCACCCCTTCTCTGTTTGGCGGAGATCATACAGGTGCCCTAGCGCGTAGGTTACAATGAGGGTGTCCTTACCTCTCTTGAACTCATAGTATGAAACTCGCCCTTTCTTTACTTCACTCAAAGATCCCTGTTGACTCAACGCTTCGGCGATTCGTTTCGCGGCAGTGGGCTTTTCAGAGATAATCAAGACTCTCGACAGTTTGGCTCGCCTCTCTCGAATCAGGTGGAATAAACCAGCCCAATCTAATGATGCTTATGCTGGTACAAGTGTTCATTTCACGATAGTCTTAAAAGCAGACTGCCAGACGGCACCGTTCGAGGTCGAACAAATGAAACCATGGTGGCCGCGATTCATTGTCAAACCCCGCGTGCGACTGGCTAGACCGCGTTTCGGAATGCCCACACGGCCTCCAGATATTCTCGTGTTTGGTGTGTTTTTCTTTGCCATACTGTTCGTTCTCGGCGGAAATATCTACACTATGGTGAAATCCCCCCCTGCCATAGCAACTGGGCCAAATGATGAGCCTATCATAGTCTACCCCGCCCTCGACATCCAGCTGGGGCTGGAGGGCATGGTAGCTTCGGTCGTCATAATGATTGGTGTGATTGGTCTGGGGCTAATCTATTACAGTTCTAGATACGTTTTCCAACCAGGTTACGCCCTGCGTCTCATGGCTCTTGGGATGATTCTAGCTGGAGGAGCTTTCCTTATGGTTACCTACCTTATAATGCTGAAAACTCCAACCAGACAGGGTATCAATCCAATGCTCGATATAGTCCAATCTTTAACCTAGCACGTGGTACTCTATCCTGCTGCTCGACATCAGATGTGTCAAGAGTTCCTCTGCAATCTGAAGCTTAATCCTCTTCCGCTTGCTGGCACGGAAATCCACTTCGTGATTGGGTTTTGACCACTTGCCTGCTGTTGTTCCGAAATCCATCCCCGCAAGTACTATGCATTTTGGTGCATTCTGGGCAATGATATGACAAGCTCTATCTCCGTCAGTGAAACCACCCCAGAGGAATACATTATCTGTGGGCTCAACCTGAGTGCTTCCCAATATCTTCCCTAAATTGGGAACGGATTCTCTCACCATTTCCATGTTATCACCATGAGCATGAACAATGGCTAGGGTGCCATGCTCTACTGCTTCCCTAATATGCTCCATTCGCCCATCAAGGTCAGTTACAACAATGTCACAGTTTAATCCCTGATTCACAAACGCTGATATCGCTCCATCCGCAGCAACGTATACAGCATTGTCAAACTCATTTGACTCGATCACGCTTTCAAGATGACGCTCCAAAGATGGGCCCGCTCCGCATACTATTACTGTGCATCCAGCAACAAGCTCCTTCAGGTTACGAAGTAGTGGTTCAGGATCTATATCCTCAAGCAAGTTTGTGAGCAGGGCTGTAGCCATGCGGTCAGCTTGAACATCGAGCCCAAGTCTATCAACGATATCCAGATAGAACGGTTTCCACTCTTCCCATCGCATGTGGAACTACTCCCCGCTCTTCCGACTCTCGCTTTCTGCAGGCACTCCTCTCAGTGCCTTTCCAACTTCCGCAGCAATCTTGCCTTCTTCCACATCGTGTGTACGAACTAAATCAGCTCCATTCGCAACAGCTATAGATGTGGCTGCGATGGTACCCGTGAGTCTCATGCTAGGATCTGGCTGATTGAGTAGATCTCCAATGAAAGCCTTCCTCGAAACACCAACAAGCACAGGGTGACCCAGACTGCAGAATCTACCCAGCTTTCTGATGATTTCCAAATCCACCTCTGATGGCTTGCCAAATCCAATACCCGGATCAATAATGATTCTTTCTAGTGGTATGCCAACAGATAGAGCGGTATTGATACTCCTCTCGACTGAACGAAAGGACGCGTTCAAAGTCTGACATAAGCCTCCGCAATTGGCCATCAGCACAATGGGCACGCCACGATCGGCAACAAGCTTTGCCATTCTCTTGTCTCTGGCAAGTCCCGAAACATCATTCACCAATGAAACCCCAAAATCGAGAGCGGCTTCTGCAACTTCTGAGCGAACCGTGTCTATTGAAACCGGGACATTCGTGTTCCGAATAATGAACTCCAGATTGCTAGTCACTCTTTCAAGCTCAACTTCAGCAGTCACCTCGGGAGTACCATAGACTCCTCTTGGTGCGGTTGATGCGCCCCCGACATCAATGATGTCAGCACCATCTTGTTCCATGCCGTTGATGGCCTTGACCAGTTGTTCATTGCTATCCACGATTGAGTCACGATAGAATGACTCTGTGGAGAGGTTGATGACGCCCATGACGCGCGGCGGAAAGTCAGCTCCAACTTTAAGCCCACCTATATCCACGGTGTGATGTTTCACCACAAAGAAACCTCTCGTGCTGAGCGTTACAGAAGAAGATAAAACCTAGCTCATTTCGAGTGAGCTTGAATGACTTGGAGTCAATGACCTTGAATGATAAGCTCCGTCGCCCTCAGTTATTAGAATGGCATAAAGCTCATGGAGATGTAGTTCCGTTTGCGGGCTGGGAAATGCCTCTCAGATATACGGACATTCGAGAGGAACATTTAGCTGTCAGGAACGCAGTTGGCATATTCGACACTTCGCATATGTATCGCTTTTTCATTAGAGGTCCTCAGGCGGCACAATTTCTACAGACAGTCACCACAAATAACGTGAATAAACTGAAGGTGAACGGAGGACACTACACGACGTGTCTCAATGAGCAGGGCGGAATCCGTGACGATTTGACGCTCTACAGAATTGCTGAGCGCGAGTACATTTGGATCACCAATGCATCGAATGGCCCAAAAATCACACAGCATCTATTGAAGGAAGCCGCGAATTTCGAGGTTGAAGTGGAGGACAAGACAAGTGAGATTACTATGGTTGCTGTTCAAGGCCCAAAAGCGCTTTCCTTGTTGTGCAAGCTAGCTGGCACCGATGTAAGCGAATTTCCAAGGTTCAGCTGCAATCTTATCAAGCTTGCAGGACATGACTGCTACATGTGCCGAACCGGTTACACTGGGGAGGCGGGAGCCGAGATACTCCTTCTCAATACCCCCTTGAATGATGAAGGGACGAGCAAGGCAGTTGCATTCTGGGAAGAGCTGCTGAATCAAGGTGCGGAATATGGCGTGAAACCATGCGGTCTTGGCTCAAGAGATTCCACCCGCCTAGAGGCTGGTTTCGTTCTCTATGGTCACGAGCTGAAGGAAGATATTACTCCGATTGAAGCACGGATACGTTATGCGGTGAAGTTCAAAGTTGAGCCACACTACATAGGATATGATGTGTTGAAGAAGCAGAAGGAAGAGGGAGTAGAGAAAACGCGTATCGGACTCGTCATGATAGACCGCGGTGTTCCGCGGCAACACTACAATGTTCTATTCAACAGTAACAAAATCGGATACATCAGTAGTGGTGGCATATCTCCGATCTTGAAGAAGGGAATAGGACTAGCCTTTGTCACTCCGGGCATGGTCAATGAAGGCGATACTGTTGAGATAGACATCAAAGGGCGACTACGAAAGGCTCGTGTGAGCGGGTGGCCTTTCTTTGACCCAGAACGCTATGGTGAGAAACGCACCAAGTGATGGGAACTGATTTAAAGGCGCCCAAATCACACCGAACCCGAAGGTGTAATCCTATGACAAAAGGCACCGCAGTTATCGAAGGACTATACTACAGTAAGGCCCACGAATGGGCCAAAGTTGAAGGTGACATTGTGATGGTGGGCATTACAGACTATGCTCAAAACTCACTGCACGAAATCACCTTCGTAGAAATCAGTGATGTGGGGACATCACTCAAAGCTGATGAAGAGTGTGGCCTTGTTGAATCTATGAAGGCATCATCGGACCTCTTCACCCCCTTGGCTGGAGAAATCGTCGAAGTGAACGAAGCATTGGAGGACGCACCAGAACTCGTCAATGAGGATCCCTATGGCAAGGGATGGATGTGGAAGATCAAGCCATCCAATCTTGAGGGCGATTTGAAGGCACTCCTAGACGCTAAGGGCTACAGTGAGTATACTGCATCCCTCTAGCAAGATTTTGACGCCCCGAGCTATGGATTCTCTTGGGAAACGCATAAGCAGATTGGGGGTCCTTTGAATTCGGCCCCCAACTATTCCTATTCACCTGGCACTGTCCAGATACCACCTCTCGGACATCCAAACCCCATCATGCTGCATAAACGAGGGAAGTTCCCCTCGATTCCGCTGGGACTCTGCATTTTATGCTGAAGTGTACAAGCTCTGAACTAACAGCAACCTTTTTAGCGAATCCAAGTTTGCCTCGAACTAATTCGAGTCCAAACGGAGAGAAGCCTCTGTATGTCTAGATTTAGCAGACTAAAAAGAACCACCGTAAAATTCCTGCGGCAGGTCTTTCACAAACCCAAAGCCAAGATCTCGAGAGGCTCCATTATCACAGTCCTCGCATTGACTATCATATTCTTTGTAGCTCTGGGGCTGCGTCTGCAACCATTACTGGACTCCCAACCCATTGTGCGCGCTTTTGATCCATGGCTTCAACTGAAGCTCACGTCCTACATCACAGAAAACGGAATCTCAGCGTTTTTCACGTGGTATGATGATTCCACATGGGTGCCGTTCGGTCGAGACGTATCTAGCGCCGTATACCTTGGAGTGCCGTTCACAACTGCATTCTTCTATTGGTTCTTGAATGCAATCGGTATCAGTGTAGAGTTGATATACGTCGCCATAGTCTTGCCCGCTTTTATGGGCGCACTCACGTGTATGGTTATATTCCTCCTTGGCAGAGAACTTCACAGCAACAGCGTTGGACTATTCAGTGCTCTCTTCTTGGCGTTCATTCCAGCTTTCATGCAGAGGACTGTCGTTGGTTTCTTCGACAATGAGTGCATAGGTGTTTTCGCAATTGTGCTCACTTCATACTTCTTCATTAGGAGCACAAAGAAAGGCTCTATGCGTTCTGCAGTAGGGGCCGGCCTCTCCCTAGCTTACCTTCTTGGGTCTTGGGGAGCAGCTGACTTTATGCTCGGGCTTCTAGCCCTCTATGGGTTCTTCATGCTGGCTTCCGGACGATACAGTAGGCGCTTGTTGACCTCCTATCTCATAACCCTGAGCCTCGGCATTTTCTTGGGCGGCCTAGTCCCACGCAACGGATTTGACAACCTCACCTCATTTTCCATGCTAGCCCCGATTGGAGTGGGAGCTCTGCTGGCAGGCTATGAGATATGGCAGAGGATTGGAGTTTACCGTGAAGCGACTGCCTCCGTACTTGCTCCACATATGAAACCGATTCTACTTGGTCTGATAGCACCCGCTGTAGGTGCAGCAGCCTACTTCATCTTTACAGGGAACGAAGAACTCACCATTAGTCCCTACCAATCCAATCCATTCATCACTCTCGGTACCAAGTTCATGAGTGTCATCAATCCATTCTTCAGACTGGATCAACGAATCTTCGCATCAGTTGCGGAGCATCTTCCCAGCCCATGGGGAAGCTTTTACCAGACGCTGCTGGTTTTGATATTCTTTTTCCCACTAGGGATGTACTTTCTGTTCAAGCGGGGTCGTGATGAAGATTGGTTTATCTTCCTATTTGGTCTAACCACCGTCTATTTCGCAGGGAGTATGATTCGACTTGGACTCATTCTCGCCCCGGCCGTAGCTGTCATTGGAGCTGTCGCGGCTTACAGTATCCTCTCTCCGTTCGCCAAAATAATAACTCAACAGTCAGTCTTTGAGAGACGTCGATTTCGAATCAGCTCAGCACTCACATCTGAGCACGCAATCGGAGCGTATATGATTGTTGGACTCTTGCTGTCAGTGAACGTGATTCTGGGTGCAGACTACGCCACCCGCATGTCCAACCCCGAATTTTCTCCCGGTGATATTTCCGCCGGCGCATACCTTACTGACTGGCCCACTGCAATGACATATATCCGCAATGTTCTGCCTGACGACGCGATTATCGCCAGCTGGTGGGACTACGGGTACTGGATCAGTGGTGCTGCGGGTGGGACCACGATTGTGGATAATGCAACATTCAACAGTACACAAATCGCATGGATGGGCTATGCGTTAATGGCGCTGAATCTGACGGAGTCACTCAAGACTTTCAAACGCTGGAATACCACCCATGTTCTTGTTTACTGGGGACATGGCAACCCCGGTTTCGGCGGTGATGAGGGTAAATGGCCTTGGATGGTGCGGATTGCAGAGGATAAGTTCGGGTCCGACTTCATTGATGATGCGACATACCTCAGTGAGAACGATGCGACTCTTGAAGCGTTCTACTCATCAACACTGTTTAAACTGTTAGTCTATGGTGAACCCATGAATCAAGAAGAAGCTACTGCGATGGGGCTTTCTAATGATCGAATGGCCCTCGACGCGGAAATCTGGCGCAACTCTGATTATACGAATCATATGCCAACAGCTTTGCATGGTGCTTTCTTGGAGCCATATGTCAGCTCTGAGTACGGTACAGTCAAAATTTACGAGATTGATTACACGATGTACGATCAGTACGTCAACAGGACCCGAGCGGATTGGGTACCTGATCTGGACCCTCTAGCTGGAGGCATTGCTGACGGTAACATCACTGATGACGAGAAAGAATTTCAGAACTATCCGGTTGTCTTCGGAGGTGGCTATGACGCAACTGTGTACACAAGGTCAAACGCGACCCACATGTACTACGGTATTCAAATGGACAACTACACGTTGGGCCAAGATGCTTTCGGTCTGCAGCTTGCACCTCTTGATTCGACTAATCGTCCTGACATCCGAATTGTGAACTACGATGGTCAAGAGTTCTACGATGGCAACGTAGGATTCGACGGAGAATGGGACACCGACTCAAGCGATTTAAACGTGAGAGAGTTTGGCACTGGCGAAAACGTGATTGAGTTCATAATCCCGCTCAATTCGCAAGACCCACAGGATGTTTTCATGCTTGGCGGCATGAACTACCAGCTCAGGTTCTTGTTCTGGAATAATGTTCTCTCCGGCGAGCCTACACTATCATCGGACTGGACGTCTTTCTGGGCTCCAGTAGACCTCTACTAATGAAAACACGATCTGGCGGTTGACCATATGGCCAATCGCTAGTTCCCTCCTTTAGAATGAGTATTAACTAGATGTCTGGCGCGTTCTTTTCTTCGCACGTCGACGATAGTCCCCATACTTATCTTGAGGACTGTACCTTGCTGGATGTGGCGTCTTGACGCGTTTTCCACATTTGGGGCACTTGGAATCATCTAGGGTGTAATACCCACAATCTGCGCATTTGTATAACTGAGTCATCAGAAATCACTATTTGCGCTGGAACACGATAGTGCCATTATTGCTCTCGATGACCTTGGTCACTTTGCCAAGAATATCTGAAAGCACGTCTTCTGCTTCGGTGTAGTCAGGGCTGACAATACATAACTTGTATCGGGGAGATCCGAGTGCGTATATCTCAACAGATGTCTTTCCCTTTTCGCCCGATTCCAATCCGGCTGACAGCGCCTTCTTAATCGTGTCAACGCCCTTCGGTCCTGGGACAAGGATAGTCATCTCCCCATCTATCTCAACTTGCGGTATCTCAATACGCGCCTTTGCCAAGTCCGCCACTTGTTTTCGAAGCTTTTTGGTGGCCTTGACTTCCTCAAATGCATCAACACCCAAGTCTGAGGCTTTTTCTAATCCCTTGTAAATCTCACCAAAAATATCCTCGAGGGGCCAGCCAATCTCTTCATAGATTTTCTCTAGTGAAACATCATTCTCCTTTGCAACAAGCTCCAGGAGCTTTTCAGCCTTCTGAGCACGCTTCCAACCGTTATTCTTGGCTCTCCTTGCCTCAGATGAAACTCGCCTCAGGGAGCAGTCTATATGCTTCTTATGCGTATCAACCTGAAGCACCTTGACAACTACTCGCTTGTTTTCATGAATGTGATTACGTATATTCCTGACCCACGTGCTGCTAATCTCGGAGATGTGGATGAAACCCTCTTTTTCACCGAACTCTGGCAATTTGACGTAAGCGCCATAGGGGGCAACCTTTGTAGCAACTGCAATCGCGTACTCATCAGGGTGCGGCCACTCAGCGCGTTTCAAAACCATTCTCCACAAACCTCCAACTAGCGTTTCTCAGGCGGGATTATGGAAGCACTTCCAGCTCTCGAGCTGTTGGCTCAAGTTTAGCCTTTCCGCCAGATGGTTTAGCCAGTATCTTTTCACATTTCAGACACTTGACCTCGGTCGTTGAGTGGCTGAAGATAATTTGCTCATTCTCGCAGTCAAGGCATTTCACTTTAATGAACCGTGACCTAGGCTGCTGAATGATCTCTCCTTTGCCCATTAACATCACCTATACTTTTTCTATTTCTACCTTCTTCAGTCGCATGCCTTTTGATATGAGTGTATAATCGCATTCAACGCATCGAAGCCTAAGTGTGGTCTTCTTTGTTGTCTTAGCGAAGCGTTTCTGAATGGGTTTTGGAAACGAACCATAGCCTTTGGTCTTCCTGGTCATCCTACGTTTCCCCTGTGCCCTCGATCTGTCCTTACCTTTCTTGTAGGCAGAAACGGCATGTTCAGTGTGCTGTCGGCAGCGGGGACAGTACTTGTTCATGACACTTTTCACTTTCATTTGAGAATCACCAGACTCAGGCCGTGGGACCCGGCTTTAGGTCGTTTATAACCATTGGGGCGTGAGCTAACGTGTTTGATGGAATGGGTTCATCAGAACCAGCCGAGCTGCGTTCCCACGTGCGCTATGACTACGGAAACCACAAGCATAGATGCAAAGATCACGACCAAGGTAGGCCCAACCTTAATACCAGGAGTTTCGTCTTCGAAGAAGCGTATTAGGCCAGCTCCGCCAGAGGGCATCGGCCCTTCACCTTTCTTCTTCCTGCGTTTCTTTTGGGTCTTAGGCATACCTTTGTGTCTCCTGGACCGATGACCTGAGCCTGATATCAACTTTTAATCCTTTTGACAGGTCAAGAGTTAAGGCTCAGTCAGGGGGCTTCAGTACACTCACAGGGGGTCTTTCCACACTTGGAGCACACCCCGTTGTACTTGTTGTACAGCGCCTCGGAGAGATCGATGTCCAAGAGGTTCGCAATCGAGCACAGCCATGCAAAGACATCTGCAATCTCATCAGACATTTCATTTCTGCTTTTGTTTCTTAGGATTGCATCGCTCAGCTCGCCCAGTTCCTCGAAGGTTCTAAGCAATGTTCTCTCTAGTCCTCTTGCCTTATCCCTCTCTAGGTAGATACAACGTATCATGTCCTGTGCTTCTTTCGTGTCCATGAGAGCTCACTTCACAAAGCCCACGATTGCAGTGGTCCCTTACATGAATCTCAAATGTGCATATGCGGGCGTGTCAGTGTCGAAAGCATAGTGAACCTTTTGATAGTCCTTTCTAAACTCTTCAACTTCAGCTGCAATCTTGTTCACGTCTTCACCTTTCATGACAACACGGTGCATGAGTTCTGCGATTGCATCCATCTCGGACTCCTTCATGCCCAGTCTCGTCATCTCGCTCGTTCCCAATCGAATCCCACCGGGTGTCTTGTAATCGCGTCCCATCTTCTTGTCCCAAGGCAGAAGATTGCGATTTATCACAATGTTCGCGTTTTCCAGCTCTTCTTCCACCGTTCGACCGTTCTTCATTGGTGAGCCTGATATGTCCGCTAGAACCACATGGGACTCGGTGAAGCCCTTGTGTTCCGCAATCACTTTCCATCCTCTCTCGTGGAGCGCCTGTGCCAAAGTTTTAGCATTCTTGAGTATCTGGTCCATGTATGCATCTCCAAACTCAGTCATCTCTGCGAGTACTACTGCAAGCCCAGCCACGTTGTGAAGGTGGTGATTGCTAAGCATCCCTGGGAATGATGCTTTCTTAATTGGTTCAGCGAACTCAGCCTTAGACAAAACAATGCCATGCTGCGGACCAGGCATGGTCTTATGCGTTGAGGCAGTCATAATGTCTGCACCCTCTCTCAACGGGTCCTGAAATAGTCCTGCTGCAATCAGGCCTGAAACGTGCGCTGAGTCATAGCCAATTTTCATTTCGTACTCGTCAGCAATCTCTCGAAACTCCTTCACTGGATGTGGGAATGGAAATACACTGCCACCGAAGAGCAAGAACTTGATTTCCTTCCCGTCTGCATGCATTTTCTTGATCAGCTTCATGCTGGCATCTACATCGATGTTGAATTCATTATCATCAAAGATCCAGTTCCTCACCTTGTGGCCTCTTATTGCTCCTGCAGTTCCCCCCAGGTTCTTCCTAGCATGAGAGATGTGTCCGCCATGTGCGATTGAAAGAGCCATCATCCTATCTAAGGGTGCCATAACCGCGGTGTACATCACCAGATTAGCGACTACTCCGGACACCGGTCGTACGTCAGCAAACTCTGCTTTGAACAGCCTCTCAGCGAGTTCTATGCAGATTAGCTCTACTTCATCGATGTACTTGCAGCCTGCATACACCCTCTCTCCTGGCCAGCCCTCTGCATAGCGGTCTCGAAAGTCACTGACTATTGCAGATCTGACGGCTGGGGATGACACATTCTCTGATGCAATGAGATTGATTGTATTCTGCATCCATGTGTCATGTTTCTCTATGAGCCCAAATACTTCATCGTAAAGCTTCTTGTGGTCGCTCAAACATAGAGCCTCCTTATCTTGAAGACGTTGGTCGCTAGATTCCGGCTCGTTATATGACTTACGACAAGACGAAAGCCACCAATACCGCAATCCCTATAAACCAAGAGAAGCGAACGACCGTTCCGTGGGCCAGTGGCTTAGCCAGGTGGAGCGACAGGCTCTTAGCTCCTGCAGATTTCCTGCGGGAATGAGAAACTTGTTGGTCGAGGGTTCGCGTGAACTGAACTCCAGCTCACGGCCCAAAAATCCCTCCTGGCCCGCCATTTTTAATTCTACAAACAATCACTGAGCAAAGAAACTGGTTATCATCGAGTAGACGTTATGGTTCCAACTTCCAGAACACATTTTACAAGCAACTGAAAGAGTGCTCTGGCGGGGTCGACAAGGAA
>JAGLUV010000041.1 GCA_023134215.1 Candidatus Thorarchaeota archaeon
TACGATGACCTTACTCTAGTTGAAATGGTGAACCCAATGATTGGCCTCTACATCGACACAGACATCACAGTTCCACCAGCTAAGATAATCAAAACATTGGAACTATAGAAAGGCCAGTCAGCCTGATCTAGAGATACTTAGTAGCGTCAATCTGAGCCAGCTTTAGGCCTGCACTACGAGTGTATTGAGTTGTTAGTCGCCAGCAGAAGAGGACAAACACGGGGAGAATGGCATAGGTGTATGGAACCCCAAAGAAAACGCCAGCAAGTATCATTCCGAATACACCAGCATAGCCAATAGCGTAGGGCACTAATGATGCTATAACAGAAGACCATCCACGCAGAGGCGTCTGAATGGCAGCTCCCCTCCGACGAGCAAAGCTGCGGTCCGCTTTGAAATCGCCACTTTTTGCAGCTTGATTGGCGGCAATGCCGCCTGAGGCCATGCACAGGAAGGTGCAAGCAACAATTACAGCTGGAAGATATACCCACATCAATGGCGATATGAAGAGGACGATTATTGAAACAATGAGGCTTGCTATGATTGCAAATGGCACAGCACTGTACACTTTCCCCCGCACATACTCCTCGAGATTGGTCGCTGCCAGCTGCAAGTTCATTATGTTCGTACCTTCATAGACAAGCTCGTAACCTGCGAAGTAAAGCCCGTATGAGGTCGCGAAAGGTATCAGGGCTGCTAGGATAAAGTAGGAGGTAAAATCGCCGAATCCATCTCCGAAAGCAAGGCCCGGGATAACCAAAAAGATTGCAAAGCGAATGGGGCCCAGTAAGTAGTTAGTAATTACTCGTGCATCTCTACGCACTGAGGTGATGTTAAACCACAGTGATGCAGTCACTATATTGCTCTGCTTCAGACCTGGGAAGGATCGCGGATTCCAAGTTCCATGTTCTTTGCGTACCGCTTCCTTTGATGTTCTTGTAGCGTCACTCGCCAACCAACCACTGTAATGAGCCATTTCGCTTACGTAAGAGTTGAGGAGCACCATACCTATGCCCAACACAAGGAACAAGCTGACTGAGAGAAGATCCTGCCATCTCCATGGTGCACCAACCAGCAGACCTAGTGTAACAGAACTAACTGTATAGCCAGGTGTTAGAATTGATGTGAATCCCAGTGAATTTGCGAGATCAAACAGCGCGTCTAAGGGGTTCGGCCCTCCATTCCAGCTGTTTGCGTAGAAACTGACGTAGTACAATGTCGTCCCTATTATGGCCACCGCACTCATGATTGCAGTGCCAATCTGCTTGATTGCGCGCCTTCCGGCAACAGCCCGGGCAATCCCGAGTCCAATTAGCCCCCCAGCAGATACGCCAATCGTAATTAGAATCAAGAGCATTATGATGAATGCTGGTACTGACAGAAGCGCAAATGCAAAAGGTGACACTATGCTCAACCCAAGGAATATTGGAACACCAATCATCATCCAGATGATTGAGTTATAGAAGATGACAATAATCGTCTTCTCCAAGAATATCGTCCGCATCTTAATGGGGGTTATGAGGAGGTATTCCATCTTGGAAGTACTTCCCACAGTTGTGACCGAAATCATTATTGAACCAACAAATGAGAAGAGCAGTACTGCATTGAAGATGGCAGCCCCCATTCCGAGATTCTCCGAGATAAAGGACTCAATCAAATCCCAGAACATCGGTGCAATTGCGAGCACCCCCCACAGGATTACCCCGCCAACGATAACGGGTATCGAGAATTTCAAGACCCGTTTCAGAAGACCCCTCTTCTCAGTTCTCTTGCCCTTTGCATTCCTCAGCCTGAAGGATCGAGTGAGGTCCTCGCGTAGAAGGAAAAGCAGGTCTGATGAACTCAAACCGATTCACCCAAGTACTGCGCAATTAGTTGCATATCGGGACCTCCTGTTAGAGAGAGAAAGATTTCTTCCAAGGAACTCTGACCTTTGGCTTTCATCCTAAGCTCCGTCATGGTCCCCTCCGCAATCATTTCGCCCTCGTTGATGATTCCTATTCGATCGCACATCCGCTCTGCAATCTCAAGGATATGGGTTGACATCAGGATTGTCGCGCCCCGCCCTCGTAAGCCATTCAGAATCTCCTTCATTGTGGCAGCTCCACGAGGATCTATTCCCGCTTGCAGCTCATCAAGAATGAGTACTGTTGGTTTGTGTATCAGTGCTGCCACCAGACTAATCTTCCGCGACATTCCCTTTGAATAGGTCTCTATGAGATCATCACTGGCATCACTGATGTCGAGAAGATTCATAATCTCCTGAATGTCTTCCTCACGTTCTGGACCTCTCGGCACTCGCCAGATATCGCTGATGTAGTTGATGTACTCCCAGCCAGTTAACCTCTCAGGAAGTACAGGCTCCTCAGGGACATAGCCCATCACGCGCTTCGCAGCAACTACCTCTTCTTGAATGTCATGACCAGATATTCTGGCACTGCCAGTAGTGGGTCGCAAGAGTCCAAGAAGCATTCGCATGGTCGTAGACTTCCCAGACCCGTTGGGCCCGAGAAGACCGTAGATCTCTCCTGGATTAACCTGAAAGGACAGATTCCTCACGGCAATGAATTCGTTGAAGACCTTTGTTAGTCCCATAGCCTCAATCATTGAAATCAAGCTCTCTTTCGTCAATGCTGACGATTTATGCCTTAGTATCTAGGCGAAGATGTTGTAGTCACTGCTAAACAGTAATAAGAATGCCAAGTAAGGGCC
>JAGLUV010000042.1 GCA_023134215.1 Candidatus Thorarchaeota archaeon
TCTTTTCAGAGATATTCCATCAGTCTGCCGAGGATCTAGACATGCACTTGGTCTATGATGTTGCACACAATATCGGCAAAGTTGAGGAACACGATATCGATGGAAAGAGGACGAAAGTCTTAGTCCACCGAAAAGGAGCGACCAGAGCATTCCCGCCCGGTCATCCCGAAACTCCAGCCAAGTACAAGAACGTTGGCCAACCCGTACTCATTCCGGGTACGATGGGCACGGCTTCATACATCCTTGTTGGAAACCAGAAGGGAATGGAGCTTACCTTTGGCTCAACCGCCCATGGTGCTGGCCGCTTCATGAGCAGAAGCAGAGCCAAAAGGCAGTTCTACGGCAGAGAAGTTCAGGACAAGCTCGCAAAGGAAGGTATCATAGTCAAGGCATCCAAGGGGATTGTGATTGCAGAGGAGGCGCCTGGCGCGTACAAGGATGTTGATGAAGTAGTACGCGTATCGGACGCTTTGGGGATTGCAACTAAAGTAGTGAGACTACGCCCCATGGGTGTCATCAAGGGATAAGACACTGTTTCGCTCCCGTTGGGCCATCCCAGACACTACAAGGGCTACGCCGAACAGGATTATAGCAAAGGCCACCAGGGTCATCTCGGGCGGTTGTTCACCAAGAACGAAGTATCCCAGTATGGTGGCACCTATAGGTTCACCCAGGACTACAGCAGAAACAATGTATGCCGGGACTAGTGTAAGAAGATGGTTATTCACTGAGTGTCCGAGAACGGTGGGGAATATCGCCAGGGCTATGAAGATGGCTATCTCGAAGGGGTCAAGAACAAGAACGTTGATTCCTAAGATCGCACAAAAGACAAGTGCAGCAAGTGCAGCAGAGGAATAGACCACCGAGGTGTATACTGAGTTTGGCAGGCCCTTGGCGTATTTCCGACCCCCAATAAAATAGATTGCGAGAAAGACAGAACTCAGAAGCGCCAGGGTGTTTCCCAGAAAGGCACCCGTGCCCTCAGCAACCAGGCTGTTCCATGTCAAAAAGATAGCTCCTGCCACTGCGATGAGTATTCCCACCCACGACCTTCGTCTGAGAGACTCTCCAAGAATCACCGTGGATAGTATCGCGGTGGTGATGGGAGCCGTGTGCACTAACATTACACTGGCTGCGATCGTGGTAAGTTTCAATGAAGCAAACCAGGTGGAAAAATGGAGCGAGAGGATAAATCCGATCAGCACAAGCCACATCCAATTCCTCCTCAAAACAGGACCCCGGAACTCGGACAGATCGCCTTTCACAGCCCCAATCGAGGCCATCATAATAGCCGCATAGAGGGTTCGCCAGAAGGTGATAATAAGAGCGTCTGAGGCACTCAGCTTAATCAGAACACTAGCGCTAGAAACCATTGATATCGAGAGAAGCATCAGGAGCGTGATTCGCGTACGATCAACTGGTTTTCCAGGAATATCTTGCATTGCTTCACATCACATGCTTCTTTTGACATTGTGCACATATTATCATGGTTCCAGTTTTCTCAACCACTTGAGAATCGCACGATGGACATTGTGCTACAATCATGTTTTCGAGATCTCGCGTACGTAATACGTTGACAACTTCGCTCAAATCACTGTACTCAAACAAAGCCATCCCATCTGCACCTTTGACCATGAAGGAAAGAGGCCTTGCATCCTTGTGGCGAAATAGGAGTATGGGTTTCTTGAGCTGGATTGCTAGCATGATCTCCATTCCAACACCAAGTGATGCATGTGAAACTTCAACTATGAGAAGGTCAGACTTGCGGACCTGATCAACATCACGCCTGTAAACGTGAACTGGGCTAACAGGAGGGAGGAACTGAGGAGCAAAGACGGTAGTCCCTTGTTTCTCAAGCACATCAATCACACAGCGATAGAAGTCGTCCATTCGTAGCTCAGAATCGATAATCGGTCCGGAGAGGTATACTTGAACCATTCTATTCACCAAGCAGAGAATTGAAGGAATGGAATTAGTTTGTCATATCTTCCTTAGTAGCTACGAGTTCCTTAATGGGGGGGATTGAATCGTCATCAGGAATCTCTTCGTAATGGCCAGAGCGTCCAAGAGATAGTTGCACCTTGCCATTCCACTCCTTAGCCCAACCGTCTGTTATCTTAATCACTCTTCCAGCGGACAAGCCAGAGCCCTCACCAAAGCCCCATAGTGAAAGGATTACAGTTGATCCAGGTTCATCTGCGACGAGAGCCTCTGTCAGTTGGGTCTTGCGACCACCTCGGGTTGTTATGATTCGTGGCGGAGCTACAGAAAGCACCCGAACAGTAAGCTCAGTAACGTTCTTGCCGGCCTCTACTTCAGATAGTTTCAAAGAGAATCCCTTTATCTCGCTGGAACCTAACCATTAAATCAGTCTTCCGAAGTGTACAAAAATCAATCATTCAGAATCGTTGGTGTCATCGTCATCCATGCTCGCAAGGATCTCGTCCATCTCATGGATGGCATCACCATCTGGGGGCTCTGCATCCTCGCCCGTCTTTCGCTTGCCAACAGTTCTAGATATCGTCTTCTCAGTTTCGCTGTAGGCGGCCCAGAGCTCCTTTATCGCGGTATCATCCAAATCCATAGCATCTTCAACCTTTGAGATATCCTCTGTAGAACCATAGTCGTCGGCTTCAAGATAGCCAAGTATCTGGTCAAGCTCTTCCACAATAGACATCTCGACACTCTCGGGAGCATCATTCTCACCTTCAACTGGGATAACTTCGTCAGATGATAGTGCCTCGAGAGCTTCATCCACATCCGTGATGGTTGCCTTGTCTAGCTCAGCGGTGATTATGTCATCAGCATCAAGCACGTCGGAAAGAAAATCCCTTGCAATCTTCAGGGTGGTTGTTTCTTCATCATCAACCGTCGGAGTGGTTTCGATCTCCACCTCGCCGCGCTCCACTTCCTCAGGTTCCTCCGAAAGAATCTCAACATCAATAGAACTGTCTTTAATTGCACCTGCGGTTTCTGCTGCAACCACATCAATCTCAAAGGCGACCGGCGTCTCGGAGGGCTCAGACTCCGCTTCAGCGGCGACTACATCTTCAGGCTCTGCCACGACGGGGACTTCTTCAGGCTCCTCAGATTCGCTCACCGACTCCGTGACAATCTCAAACGCATCCGCCGTTGCATCAGCCTCAGCAGGCATTTCCTCAGACTCCACGACTTCTTCAATAATCTCATAGTCGCTGATGTCCTCTATGATTTTGCCCTCTTCATCAACGAAGATCTCTTCTATGACCTCCTCATGCTCCTTTTCTTCCGCGAATCCCTCAATGGCCTCTTCCTCAGCGGTTTCAGTGAAGTGTAGAAGTTCGGATGCTGGCACGTCAGGGAGAACTATGCCAATATACTGAGCTGCTGCAGTCATCAGAATGCCAAGCATCCCATCCCGGCGATTCTCGTCGATGGCCACCATGGGATATGTTGGGACTCCAAGGATTTTCCCCACAACCTCAGGTTTCATTGCATTCGGTAGATCTTGTTTGTTGGCTAGAGCGAACACAGGAACTTTGGGGGCATCTCGCCTTATCAGCTTGAGAATATCTCTGCTTATGATGACGTTCCGCAGACTTGAGTCGCAGACTAGAAAGATTACGTCCGCACCATGGAAGTAGAAGCGCCAGAGAGTCCGAAATCTCTCTTGACCTGCAAAGTCCCATAAAACAAGCGAGTAATTCCCAAATCTAATATTCTCAACTGTTTCCAGATTGAGCGCGATGGTTGGCACGTACTGCAATGGGGGAGTTTCTCCGAGGAGGAGATTCAGTGTTGTGGTCTTGCCAGTACCTCCTTCCCCGACTAATGCAATCTTCAGCCGAGTAATGACGCAGGGCTCTATGAGTTTCTCGTAGGAATCAATGACTGCTTGGAGACCATCCTTCTTGAGCTTCCTTTTGAGAGCCTTCACTGCGGTTTCGAGTTTCTCAGCGATGTTGCGTTCATCTTCGCCCTTGTCTGTCACGAAAACCAGTAGCGCATCTTCGAGCCAATCATCCGCCATGAATTTCATGTTCCCGACTATCAGGGGCATATCTGTGAGATCAGCATCATGCGTTGCCTTGAGCTCCTCTCTCGTGGATAGGTACTCCAGTAGTTCTTCTTCGGGCACCTCCACTGGCCAGTACTGCGTCGATGCAAGTACCTCTTTTGTCGAAATTCGGACCAGTAGAGTGTTGTGAATCATTGTTGATCTTCACCAGTTTTAGCGAGCAGAGGAGGTGAGTCCATTTTCCATTCAGGTCGGCCGATATGGCAATTAAACCTTTCACGGTTGAATCCAGATCCTCTTTGGCTGTATTATCGCTCTCCATTGGAAAGTACTTGGAACTCTGTATGTTGCCTGTATGATGCATCGGTTTCAGTCAATTATAAGATATCTAGGTCATACATTCGTTCCCCTTGTCAATGTGGAAACATGTATCTCAAGAGAACCAGAGAATCAAAGGGGGAATTTGGAAGCAGAGGACTGCCGGGCCGAAGCCGCTTTAGAGGCAGGATCCTCCGCATCCGTGGAGCCTTTCCACCTAGGACACGGAAAATGCGCAAGTATTGGCCCTTCGCAAGGGACCAATCAAATGGGGACCATTTGCTAGAACTCGTTTGGAACCGTGTATTGCGAATGCGAGTTCAATGACGGGGGAACCGTGTACCCAGATTTCGGGCAAATGACCATCAACGTAAAGTGACATAAGAGTCTTTCTGGGTTTCAAGATATGGAGCAGCGATTCATAAATCGTTTTTTGCTGGGAAAAAGCGAATTGGGCCATTCTGACGGCGAATTTCACCGTTAGATGGATTAGAAGCTAGGGAAATCGAAGGTGCGCTATTGCGATGCCACTTCGAGATAGAATTGGCCCATGTTATCTGTGGATTGGCGACTGAAGCATTGCGATTTGGACGTGCAAATCTACCTTGGGAAGTTGTCCCTCAGAAGTCGTAGGTGATGATGTACCATCTCCCGTTGCGCGTCATCGTCTGGGTTCTGCTCAAGATTCACAATCAAAGTCTGTAGGAAGTATTCAGGGAAGAACAGTCTAACTCGGATGTCATTCAAAAGGAAAAGCCACTTGTCGTATTCTCCCGATGGTCCTTTCCTCCTCTTCTCTGAAACAACTCGATACTTCTTCAATGTCTGTGAGGCTTGTTTCAACTCCTTAGGAGGGATGCCTAGAGTTGCTTCAAGCTCGGAGATGTTCACGGGATGGCGTCTAAGAAGAGTTAGTGTGTCGTAGCAATCGGGGTCCGCGAGTATTTGTGAAACCGCAACAGTGTCATCAGGTGTTTTTTGCCATTCCGTGAGGAACTCAAGCACTTCGCCCCTGTATTCAGCCGCTAGCTCCGGATCGAGAACTGAACTCGCTGCATCCATAGCAGTTAGTGGAGGAGCACGGAAGATCTCTAGATCCTTCACCAAGAAGATGCAGGTCCGTCCTATCTCATCCACCCATTCTGTCTTCACAAGACCCAATTCCTCAAAGGGGGCAATGATAGAGTCGACGCTTACGCTGGGGAGACCTGTGACCATCTTAAGCCACTCTTCGAGATTCTCTTTGGATATGCCGCCCTTCCAAAGCTTCGGGAATACCGCACGAGAAACCTCATCAGAAAAGAGACGAGCAAGACGAGACTCGTCAGTCATTCCGGCCAATCTGATTATTCTACGGTACGTGCTGTCAAGTTCAACCTGCAGCTCAGCATCAGTCATTGATACAACTGCGTTAGTAATTGGAGACACGATAGAGGTGATTGCTGCCTCGTAGACCTTGGGGTCCTCAGTGGGGGTAAGCAGCAAGGAGATGCAATACTGTTCTTCCTCCCTCACAAGTCCGGTATAGTACGATGCAACCGTGTATTCCTCGCCCCCGATTTTAATGCTCAGGGAGGCGAATCCCGCGGTGGCATCGCCCATGGCGTGTGACGTGAAAATACGCATGATCTCCGTGTTGAGATCTTCGCGGTAATAATCAGCGAAATCTCCTGGGACTTTCGCTTTAAGGACAGCCCCTATTTTCGAGTCCCAATCTATAAGCAACATCGCTACTGGCATGGTCTTCCTCTCCGGTCCCTAAGCGGCTGGCCATTTTGGAGTGGTCTTGTATCGGTTTCGAGTGATTGACTAAAAAAGCTTGTCACTAGTCACTTCGCTATTCAACAGAAAACAAACGAGTAGAAGTCCCTTAGTAATATGCTCGTAATACATGCTATTCTCGATGTTTAACGTATCGAACAATCTCACTGTACACTTCAGATGTTACTTCTTCTAGCGTTTTTGCGGCATCCACGATCACGTACATCCCATCATCTTTTTGGGTCATGGCAAGGTATGCCTCACGAACCTTGATGAGACGGTCGACTTGCTCAAATTGCTCATTCTTCGTTCCATTTCGTTGAAGAGCCCTTTCAAGACCAACTTCAACAGACACATCCAAGATGAAGATGATATTAGGTTCTGGTGCGCCAATCTCCACGCGGTTCCTGCGAAGAATCTCCTTCCACGGAATGCCAGTGCTGACACTCTGGTATGCACCTGAAGCGAAAAAGTATCGGTCCATTAGCACAAGTTTGCCAGCCTCAAGCGCGGGACGAATCCTATTCTTGACATGCCACTGCCTGTCGCGGTGGAAGAGCTCCAGCTCTTCGTCTGGTGTGAGTGCACCACTTGGTGATCGTTCCCGAATCTCCAGGCCCCATTGACTCTCATTAGTGGGCTCCCGAAGTCGCACAACATCATAGTTGAGACTGAGGAGCTCAACGAGCGAATCAACAACAGCAGTTTTGCCAGCTCCGTCAATTCCTTCCAAGACGAAAAGGAAGCCGGGATACTCATCATGTCGTTTGTTATTCACAGGAAAGATTCTCCCCTTTAGAAGAGTCATTGAGCAGCCATCATGTAGTCGTATTAGATGCTTCGGTGTGAAATGGTGTGATATCCAGTTGAGGGTAATTCTTTTATAGCCGTCCAATTTCGATAGGATAGGTTAACCTATCCTAGGAGTTGACGAATCTGCTTGCGGCCAAACTGATGTCGACGCTTCTAATTGCAGCACTAATCAGTCAGCCCGCTGCGATATTCGCAGAAGAATCCTCCCATGAGATTGCGGCGACAGGTCTGTCGCTTCATCTGGATTTCGGCAACGGAACTGTCTTGGATTTCAATGATGTTGAAGGCACAAACGTTCTGAACATGACTGAATCGGTCACCGAAGTTGAAGTGATCTGGTATGGCGACCTCGTGTTTGTGACATCAATCGCCGGCACTCCCAACAACGAATCCGCAGGTCTATGGTGGCAGTATTGGGTGAATGATGAGTTGGGGCCCGTTGCCGCAAACAAGTACCAAGTTCATGACGGTGACGTTGTTTCTTGGAAACGCATTCCTCCTGAAATGGAGTCCACAGACCAACCCACTGACTACACACTCATTGGCGGAGCTGTTGTTCTCGCAGTCATTGGTTTTGGTTTCCTGTTCTTCCTTTTTACTAGGAAGGCAAAGGAGTGACAAATGTAATGCGATTGAGAAGTCTACTAATTGCGTTCCTTACACTGTGCTTTCTGACTGCCAGCATCGTGGCAAGCTCAGACGATTACTATCAACCGCTTGTTCCCAGTCCGCAGGGCAATACCATTGTCAATTGGAGAATGGCAGAAGTCCCTGAGCTAGCTGTGCAATGGGGCTGGACCGGTGAAGGTGCTTGGCTCGCTGAGAGCGCAGATATCATGTCCTTCACGATAACAACGTTGGACGAGTATGTCACAGGAGACCTGACGATTGGAAACTTCACCATCGAAGCTAACAATACAGATGTGGCCGGAAACCTTGTTCTCGGAGTCTGGGGGTCAACTCCGTTCTATCCGGGGTTGGTTGTTGCCATTGGTCAGGATAATCTTGATGATCTCAATGCTACCGCATATGCGGTAGCAGAAAGAGTGCAGGGCAACTTGAACGGAACCATGGAGTCGTCGTATGAATCAGTTGTAGTCGGGGGAACTTCTTACGACAGCATAGTGTTTGACTACGAGCAAGATCCGTCGGGTTTTGGGGAGCCGCAAAGAACGTATCTTGCCTATGACACACTGACTGGGGTTCTCGTCAGAGCGAACACAAGCATCACAATCGTGAACGAGTACATACTCGTACTAGAGATTCAGTCCATCCTCTCACCGGGACCAGACATGCTGTTGATTGTGGGAGGTTTGAGTATAGTCGCAATCGTGGTGATTGTGATAGTTGTCGTCAAGCGCAGATAGAACGTACTATGTGAGGCCTACTAGATGGAATTCCTTCGTGCAAGGCATTCGATGAAACCGAGTCGAAGGGTTTCCATCACCAGCATCATGACTGCTTTGGCATTGATAGGCAACTACTCGCTTGTCGCCTTTGCGAATGTTGAGCTAGGTTCGACCATCCTGTTCACAACTGCATTCGTCTTCGGGTTCCCAATGGGAGTTACATGTGTACTGCTGATGTCCATTATCTACGCATCATTCAATCCGTGGGGTCCCTTCATACCTCATATCTGGCTCACCCAAGTAATAGGTTGGTTATTCATGGTAGCAGTAGGAGCAATAATGGGCAACAAAGTTACTGAGAACAGCAGTGGTGAGTCCCAAAGGCAAGAATTCGCAGGCGTAGGAGCATTCGTGACCGTATTCTATGACCTAATTACTACCCTCGGGTATTCCTGGGCATTCAATGTTCCGTATTCAGTTGCGTTGATATCGCTATTGCCATTCATGATCATTCATGTTGTGTCTAATACAGTGATATTTGCAGCCGTTGCACCAGAAATCAACTCAATCCTGAAGACACAATTCTTGTCCGCAATCTGGGTTGGTCCAACTGAAACCCTGCAGGAGCTTAGCGAAGAATAAAAAGCAGGGCACCAGAGGTATAGATGGACGTTGATTAGGGTGACCTGGAAAAGAGCGTTTGTTCAGCTTGCTGAACCTGCAGATGGTCGTGTGCCGCCTGTGTTCAAGCCCTATCATGCGGCCGTTGCACTCATGATGATTGGCAGAGAGCAGCCACTAGGACGTTACGAGCTTTGTGAGAACCTGTCAATTGGTGAAGGCAGTGCTAGGACACTTCTGAAGCGCTTGGCAGCATCAGACTACATTGCTGCGGATGGCAAGCAGGGACAAAGACTGACCGCAACAGGAGATAACCTATTCAAGACGTTCTCAAGCGATGTGCCTATTGGACTCTTTCTGGACATCGCACCGTTGATTGTTCACAGTCAAGCATTCGCAAACTTGGTAAAAGGGAAAGCAACGAAAATCACAGACGGGATCAGGCAACGGGATGAAGCGATCATTCAAGGAGGATACGGCAAGGCGGGTGCAACAACCCTGATTCAGAGAAGTGGTCTACTTGTAATGCCGCCAGACAACTTCAATGTGCTCCCGGCTTACGAGAAAGAAACAATCCTCATATTGGATAGCCTTCGACCGGAAGAAGATGACGTGATTGTTATTGGGTCAGCAGAGGACGCTAACTTGGCCAGAGAGGTGTCCATGGCGGCAGTGATGACTCTATTTGATGAGGAGTAAGAATGCAGTCAGATCTATATGGTAATGTTCCAGAGATTGTTATCGACATCCACGAAACCGGTGGCAAACGCATGAATGCAGTCAAGCATTTGATGTCAATGCTTGACAAGGAGCAGATTACCTACACAGTTGAGAAGATACCAATCGGAGATATTCTTGGGACAGATGGGATCGCAATAGAGCGCAAGACCGTGAGTGATTTAGTGAATACACTGAAGGGCAGCAGTTCTGGCGTCCCTCGTCTGACCAAGCAGATGGATGCCTTGCTTGAATACGAGAAACCCTACCTCTTGATAGAGAACATTCTGTCGATCAGACGAGACCCCATGAAGAAGTGCGTCTATGTCCCATTCTCTAGCAAGAAGACGAAGAATAAGGGTTACTTCGTTACGCTGGAGCGGGCTAGCTACATTCATCCGAGCTCTCTTGATGCTTTGATCGAGAGTGTTCAAGAGAGGGGTATCACGATAATCAAGGGTTTCAATGCACTCCACTCCGCGGGACTTCTCTACGGTATTCTAGAAGGCGGGAAAAAGAAACAGAAGGGTAAAGGCCAAAGACTACCAGTGATTCGGACACGCAAAGGCCTAGAGAGCATGGCAGATGAGCAGGAGTTCTTTGTCGCAGGATTCCCAAGTGTCAATGTTGTAAGGGCAAGAAGCCTCTTGCATCGTTTTGGCTCACCCATGGAAATCATAACTCGCACGGATGAATGGGCAGAATTACCAGGCATTGGACCAAAGACAGTGGCTTCAGCCAAGAAACTACTCTATTCAGATTATGTGAGTACTGCTTCCAAGGAGAAAGAGGAGAAACAGTGAGATAAATCCGAATTTGGCTTCATCACAACTCGATACAGTTAAAAAGCGATTACTATTCTATGACCAAAGAATACCTCGTGCAAGGTGATGATTTCATGGGTGACATTCGTGTAGCGATTGCAGGACTTGGTAACTGCGCCTCAGCTTTAGTGCAGGGAGTTCACTATTATCGGGATGCAAAGGCAGATGAAGAGGTACCAGGACTAATGCATGTTGATTTTGGAGGTTATTTCCCCAAGGACCTGAAGTTCGTGGCAGTGTTCGAGGCTAACAAGAAGAAGATCGGACTCGATATTGCCGACGCGATTTGGGTTGAGCCAAACTGCTGCTTGAAGTTCGCCCCTGATGTACCTAAGATAGGAGTGAAGGTTCTGCCAGGGCCAGTTTCTGACGGCGTGGCGCCTCACATGAAGGAGTCATTTTTCTCACATGATCTAGAACCTGTTGATGTAGTAGAAGAACTGAGGAAAACAAAAGCCGATGTCCTTGTTTCTTACCTCCCAGTAGGCAGTGTGGAGTGTTCAAGAATATATGCACAGGCTGCTCTCGATGCAGGCATTGGTTTCATCAACGCAATTCCTGAGTTCATTGTATCGGATCCTGACGACCCCATTGCTAAGGGTTTCAAAGAGAAAGGCCTACCTTGTGCGGGAGATGATATCAAGAGCCAGCTAGGAGCAACCATTCTCCACCGCGTGCTTGCTCAACTCTTTGACAAACGAGGTCTGATTCTTCAGAACACGTACCAATTGAACATCGGCGGCAATACCGATTTTGAGAACATGCAAGTTGAGAATAGATTGAAGTCCAAGCGAGTGAGCAAGACCCAAGCAGTAACGAGCTGTGTTGATTACGAGCTGCCCACTAAGATTGGTCCTAGCGATTATGTTCCATTCCTCAAAGACAACAAGGTGTGCTATATCTCCATACGGTCCAAGGCGTTCGGAGACTTGCCACTTGATCTAAACCTGAAGCTGTCAGTACAAGATTCGCCAAACAGTGCCGGAGTTATCATTGATGTCATCAGGGCGATTAAGCTTGCATTGGATCGAGGCGTAGGGGGAGAGCTGTCTAGCATCAGCAGCTACAGCTTCAAACACCCACGCTATCAGATTGACGACTTCGAAGCCAGAGACCGTGTAGATGAATTCATAGACGGCAAGAGGGAGCGTTAGGGAAAGGCCCTAACACCCCGCATCATCTTCTTTCTAGGACTAATGGAATTTAGAGCTTTGTGAAGCTTGCTACAGTTGCTTTGTCCAGCCGCTTAATCACTTCGACAAGCAGTTCAACTGCATTCTCTACATCAGACATGTCCAGCATGCCATGATGCGAGTGAATATGACGAGTTGGAATTCCTATGAAAAGAGATGGTGCACCCATACCAGTGAGATGGATAATCCCCGCGTCAGTGCCGCCAGATTTCAGGAATGCGGGCTGATATCTAAGATCCTTCTCCTTTGCAATGGCCAGAACGAACTTGCGGAATCGCGGGTTCGGTATCATGGAACCATCTCCTGCAGAAATAGACACGCCCTTGCCCATCTTCTGAACCAAACCTTCAACACCGGGGACGTCGCCTGAAATGTCTACATCAAGGGCAAAGCCAATGTCGGGCTGGAGCATCTGAGCTGCAGTACGAGCACCTCTCAGACCCACTTCTTCTTGGGTCGTAGATACGCAATACAGCGTGTTAGGATGCGAAATCTTACCCTCGGAAAGTCGTCGCAAAACTTCCAGCGCAATAAACACTCCAATCCGATCGTCGAATGCCTTTGCGACTGCAATAGTCACCTCGCGGGTTTCCTCCTCGGCGTCCTTGTCATCTTCATCCTTCTTTTCTTTGCGAGTGCGTTTCTCAGCCCTGAAGACGGCATGCGGAACAGCGGGATCCCCGACCCGAATCCCCAGCGCCTCCACATCCTTGGCAGATGAACAACCAATGTCAATGAACATCTTGTCTTTTGTCACGACTTTTTTGCGAACCTCGGGAGTCAGCACATGCGGTGGCGGAGCACCAATAACCCCAATGATTTTCTTGTCACCTTCAGATGGCTTGATGACCACTTGATGTCCCAACAGAACTTGGTCCCATATTCCACCAAGTTGATGGAAACGCAGGAACCCCGTTTTCTCGATATGGGTGATGACGAAGCCAATTTCATCAATGTGTCCGGCAAGCATAATCTTGGGGCCTGAGTCACCCCTGCGAAACACAACAGAGCCAAGGCGATCATAGAGGACCTCGTCTGCATACTTCATACCGTATTCATGGGCCATTTTTTGAGCCTCGTGCTCGTGGCCACTCGGACCAAAGGCATTACACAAGCCTTCGAGAAATTTAATGTCAAGTTTAAAATCTGTCACTGGTTTCACTTCATTTGATTTGAATGAAACTCAGGACGTTTAGTTAGCAATTATGTATAGCGGTCAGGACATCAATGCTAGTAACTACGTGAGGCTTGCCTCGGCAAGCAGACGGAAGGCTTCCTCAACGTTTTGTCCGCTCAGTGCACTTGTTTCAAGGAATCCGTTGAGACCATTTTCGTCCACAAACTGTTCGCACATCTCAGTTGAAATCACTCGATCTTCGATTAGGTCCACCTTATTTGCAAGCAAGATAATTGGAATCCTGTGACCCAGGGATTTTTCAGTTTCCTCAATCCATTTTGAAAGATCTAGAAATGTACTCTTTCGGGTTGTATCAAAGACAAGCAATGCTCCCTTTGAGCCCATGTAGTAACTGCTTCTGATGAAATCGAACCGCTGTTGCCCTGCAAGGTCCCAGACGAGAAGTTTTACGTTCACGAGATTCCCAGTGGAACTCTCTACTGTTACAGTTTTGACGGCGAACTGGCTGCCAATAGTTACAATGTACTGCTCAGTGAATTTGTGTGTCAGGAAGCGGTTGACCAGAGCGGTCTTGCCGCTGCCCCCAGCGCCAATCAAGACCACCTTGCGCATAAACATCACTTCGCCTGACAATTGCATTCCTCGTCCCCACATCGTTCGCTATCAAATGCGTGGAGTACCTTATGAGAGCTGTAAAACAACAGCCTCCAAACATTCGATGCATTATTGAACTCGCTTAGATTCTATTTAGGCTTTGTCGGAGTGAACCCTCCTGAGGAAAGATGAGATTTCATCCAAGGATTGGCGCGTTAGGAGCCCAAATACCTCACGAGCGAGAAGGAGTTATATCACGCTCACAATGGATGAATGAATGGGGGCACGCACTATGCGCCTAATCACAGTGAAGATGAGCGACATCTATGTCAATGGCCTCGATAAGCTTGTAGAGAATGGAATGTACCCATCGCGTAGCGAGGCAATAAGAGTTGCAGTCCGCGACTTGCTGAAGAGAGAACTCTGGAACGATGGTATGCCGCTCGTAGACAGTGCAGATATTAACGCCGAGTAGCTGGAAAGCGCTGCGCACCGAAACAAGTTCATTGCTTTGCAATCTTTATCCCCACAACACACATTAGGGAATCAGATGATTCAAAGGCAATCTCGTGCCATAATTGGGAGGTCCAGATTAATTGAATTTCAAGATTCTCTTAAAGAGCTTCAAGTTCGCGTTTAGGTCCAGAAAGCGTGTGTTGTCGTTCATTGTTGTGTATGCATTCTTATTTGTCACCGTTGCCAGAGGGCTGGAAACTGCTTCATGGTATCTGTACCTAGCCATGGCACTTGTTGTCGGCACATTCTATGCCATTTTGATTTCCCAGTTCAGGCGTCGGGACATATCTATCTTCAAATGCATAGGTTGGGACAACAGCAATGTCATGCTGCTTCTGGTTGGCGAGGTTGTCCTTGTATCACTATCAGCCTTTCTAATCCTGTTCCAACTGAGTGTTGAGATAATCGGCCTTATGTCATATGTTGAAGGTCTCGGTTCCTCGGCTCTTGCTAGTGTCTATGATGCGATAGTGATTCCAATCGGACTGTTGGTTACTACCCTGTTGTGGATTGTTGTTCTTCAGATACCGGGCCTTCTGCTTGCTCAGTATAGGGCCACAAGAATACCACCGATGAGAGCACTTAGGGAGGAATAGAGATGGCGAATCCAATAATCCAGGTTCAGGGCGTTCATAAGGAATACGGGAAGGGTAAGAATACCGTCGCCGCCCTGAAGAGCATCAATATCGA
>JAGLUV010000043.1 GCA_023134215.1 Candidatus Thorarchaeota archaeon
TCCACTCTGCTTCATGTGATGTCAGGCTTGGAAGCACCAACCTCTGGTCGAGTTCTGGTGGATAGCGTTGATGTTACGTTAATCAGTGAACGGGATCTCCCGAAGGTGAGAGCGCAGAAAATAGGCTTCGTATTCCAAGCATTCCTGCTTATTGAGGATCTCACAGCCTTCGAGAATGTTCAGTCAGTATTGTGGCCGAATGAGGAAATCAAGAAGGAAAGACAGGAAGAGATGGCCCTAGAAGTGCTGCGTGAAGTTGACATGTTGGAGCGACGCGATCACTTCCCGCGACAGATGAGCGGTGGTGAACAGCAACGCATAGCCATTGCAAGGGCACTCGTCAACAGGCCACCGATTCTTTTCTGTGATGAGCCAACAGGCAACGTAGATTCGAAAACAGGCGACGCCATATTGAAGATAGTCGCCCAGCTAAACAGAGAGAAGAAGATGACTGTGGTCCTTGTGACACATAACGAGGATCTCACGAAGTATGCCAAGCGAACCCTCAAAATGAAAGACGGCGCCATAATATCAGACAGATAATAGTCTTTGAGAGAAGCATTCGAGCGTTCCATGGGACGCCGAACAAAGCTTTAGAAGTGGTTTCAGAGAGTTCACGCTAAGTCCCAGGAGATTTACAGATATGGAATCCTCTGATTGCCTAGCTGCACAACAAGAGGCTGAAGAGAAGGCAAACAGAGGCAGCAACGAAGAGGCAGCAGAACTCTTTGCCAGCTCAGCGAAATGCTGGCAACGATGGGAATCCTTCGGAAAGGCTGCAGGTTGCTACGAGCGTGCGTATGAACATGCGATGCTGGCGCAACGGTACTCGAGAGCTGCGAGTCTGCTGATGGCTGCAGGATCAGCATGGATTAAGCAGGGGGAGCATGAGAAGTTCGAGATAGACTGTCAGATAGCGGCAGAGGCCCATATAATGGCCGCCGAGGAGGAAAGAGACCCGAAGCACTTCATCCGGGGTGCATTCTGTGCAATAATCGGCGGGGACCTCGAGATGGCAAAGCAGTTGATTCATGCGGCAGCGGAAACTACAAGGGGCCAGGTAAAGGAACTCATCAATCTCGCACTAATGCTGAGCGAGTATCAGTTTGGAGAAGCAGATCGATACATCGAGTCTATTATAGTGGAAATTCATGACCGGGATAAAATCCGTGAGGTGCGCAAAACCTTTGAACTAGTCTTTGCCGGTTTCGTCAGAACTTCGCTAGAGTCCGAAGCTGCAGTGACGATTATCAGTCTAGTAGAGAGTACAGGCTTAGAGCATGCCAAAGTGGAGAAACTTGCCAGGAAAGGTGTTGAAGAGGGGCTTATTCCAGCCTATTATGATAGTGAGTCGAAAGAGCTAGTCATTGACGCGGATAGGTATGATATGGACGCTCTCGAGTTGAGGCAAGGCCCTATCCTTAGTAGAGACCTCAAGGATCCTGGAGCTTGGGACATCGACCCAGATGAATGAATGACCTCAAGCCGATATTCCTCCATCATAATGCTCTGAGAAATTCTTTTTAGGATGATTGTTGACTCATGCTTTGTTAACCCTACATGAAACACAGGTGTCGCTGATGGCTCAAGGGATGAAATGGATGCAATGCCCAGTCTGCAAGCAGACAATTCACTGGAAAATCCCTGATGGAGCATTGAAAGACGTGAAGCGATTCCCTGCGGCAATAATCATCAAGCATGATGACCACTACCTCATTGTATACGTGGACAGCCATCTTCAGTTGGCAGATACAGAAATAGCAGGTGCATTCGTAGAAGGTTCAACGCAGAAGAAAGCCTAGTTGAATTCTCTTCACGAGAGCCTACTGCTGAACGCCGAATGGTACAGTAAGTCCATTATCGTAAGCCCACTCAAGCACTCTAGATGCCTGCGCACTTGCCATGTTCCAGATCTTGAGATAAGAAACAAGGCGCTCAACCCCAGTCACCCAGTCAGACAGCAATTCTTCAATCCTGCGTCGGATGTTTGGTTCTTTGACCTCTTTCAGTATGGGAAGTAGACTGCCAACCAAACTTTGCGATAGCACGAGTATTGTTTCCAATCGAGCAACCCACTCTTCCCGAGGTAAGCCTTGTAAGGTCTGAGCTACCGCGAGGTGGTAGTCATACTGTGCGGTGAAATACCTCAGACGCCAGCCGAGAACCTCTAGTACCAGCGAACGGTGAGCAGCAGTCGGTGCAGTCTTCATCATTAGTGAGAGAAAGCGTTCGTGCATCTCATCGGCAGACTGGCTTGCCTCGAAGAACAGAGCCATCGCTTGCTGAAAATCTTCCGTAGCAAGGCATGCTTCTGCTTGTTTAGATGCTTTCCTAAATTGCTCGAGAACCCTTCGAGTTCTTCCAGCAACGTCAGGAGGCGATTTGCTATCATCGGTTCCCGTCACTTGTTGCACCAGCTAACTCATCCGTCCGTTTGGCGTTTCATCTCATAGATTTCAAGCGAATAATCGCCCTAAAACAAATCTATGATGTCCTCGCTCATCGTAGTAGCTCCAATCAGTCTAGGTCGAGTGGCAAGGGGGGCCTATTCTTTCGCTTGTACTCCTCAGTTGCCTTGGTCCAGTTCATGAATGCTTCACTCGGGGGATACTCCACGTAGAGTTTTTCGCGCTTCGCCTCAAGTGGTCGATTCTCAAGACCAGCCAGCTGTGCCATGGTGATGAGCTTGTTGCCAGCCTCTGAAGCCACATCTATGGCTGGTGATAGCCAAGACTCCCAATGTGGGGACCTCAACAAGTGATGGTCCACCACAAGTGTGGGGATTTGCGACGCGAGTTCGGTTATGGCTGAGAGCGCGGAAGATTTGTCTTCCTCCTTAAATTGACTGAGATAGATGGGGGGACCTCCGATTATGGCAAGGTCTGCACGAGAAGACATGCAGTACTCAAGCGCCTGTTGAGATACTGGACCTTGAACGTCAGGCGCAAACAGGACTTTTTTCCCGCCTTGGCTAATTACCGTGGCAATAACATAGCCAAGGAAAGTTGATTCTGGACCGTGCGGCAGTGGTTGAGAATATGTGACTAGAGTGTCACCAAAAGACCAGGATTGGCCATCTGCTTGTCGAATCTCCCCTACTATTCCATTCAGATCCTTCTGGAAGGAGTGTGCTCTGCGCTTCTGAGAGTGATTGATGTGGGATTTGGCGTCTTTCGCAAGAACTGTCTTCCCCTCGAACATGCGTTGAAGCTCTTCCCGGGAACCGAACGTGTGCATGAAGTCGGTGAACCCGGGTCGCACGTGATCATAATGATAGTGTGATACAGAAAGCAAATCTGCTTTCCTAGCTGCCACAAAGATGGACTCTAGGGATCTCAGAAGAAGCTCATACTCTAACGGGTGTGGCTCAAGCCGATACCTCTTGGAAACTGCTGCTGACGGGTCAAGAACAATGGAGAGATCTGGGGTTGTGACCTGCGTGCATAAAGAACGTACGCCCATACTCTCTGCTGCCAGAGGTATTATCTCCATCTCACCCAGAATCAAGAATCTGCCTTCCTGTAGTAGTTGAGGTGATACCGGGCCCCATCATGCAAGAGCTCTGCTTCATACATTCCGGACCAACCAGCTGTGACATTGAAGCCCTGGAACATATGCCAGTCAGATGGAAGGAAATCCGCATCCTTTCCAAGAACCTCATCAAATGTGAAGAGCTTCAAGTCGCCCTCTCGATGGCTATCTTTGAAGCCGTCAATTTCGGCATAACCAACGAAGATCAAGAAGTGAGCGGAAAGCTCCTGATTCGACGTAACCAGACGTTCTGAAACCATTCCACGATATTCATAGTTCCGAACTCCTGTTGCGCCGGTTTCTTCCATGACCTCTCGTACTGCGGCATCATGTATATGCTCCCCGAGATTCACTTTCCCACCGACCATGCTCCATAGATTTTCGTACGGCGGCTTGCGACGCCTAATGAACAGGTACTGATCTGCACATCGTAGAATCGTAATCGCGATTGGCACTAGACTAGCCATTGTGTAATTCACCAGCTATTGAACTATGAAAACGGGAGCGTGGCTTTAAACCTAGGGAAGGCGGGGTTACACGACTTCGGACTCATACAGAATGATGCCCAAGAAATAGGGGATAACATTCTTAGCAAGCACATCCCAATTGCAGCCAGGTCTTTGCTTTGGAAAACATTCTGAGTGAGAAGAACAGAACGAGGATATTGGCGTTGATAACGCCCTCCAAGAGCGAAATCCTTGCTCAACAGGAACGCATCAAGAAGCTCACCCATGCCCTCGAACAACAAGCAAGGGTCCAAGGGCGAACCTATTCTTTCATTGAAGCTCAAGGCTCCACAGGTGAAAAACAAACACAATTGAGAGATGCAGCTGACATCGATCTCTTTGTAGGGCTTAAACCAGATGATTATTCGGAAATCCTGTCACTCCCAGCGACTGAGCGGCATCGAGCACTTGATGCGACGCTTGACGACATTGTGGAGAAGTGGTTCATTCCAGCCGTTAAAGCTCTGGACGTTCACGATGTGCAAAAGACCTTCTCACAACACCCCTACCTATCATTGAAGATGGATGGACTTGACATCGACATATTATGCTGTTTCGATATCTCCCAAGCCGAGATTATGTCAAAAGGGCCCATAACAGCCGTGGATAGGACCGTTCATCACTCACATCATATCGCTAACAGCATGACAGAGATGATGAGGGAGGATGTGCGACTTCTCAAATCGTTTGTACAAGCCAGTCATGCGTATGCCGATACGTGTGCAGTGGGAAGAGTTGGCTTTACTGGTTACGCACTGGAACTTCTCGTAGTCGCCTCGGGTTCACTTGATGGTGCGCTAAAGGCATTGGTCGCCCTAGATCAAGCCCCCCACGACCCTCTGAATCGTTCGCTGGAGCAACTGAGGAAGATCCCAGCTTTTCGTGACGACATCATCTTCATTATAGATCCTGTCGACACTGGAAGGAATGTGGCCTCTAGTTTTTCACCTCGGGCATATAGATGGTTGAAGAAAAGAATCCAAGAGATGAGGAGCGCAGAAAAAGCAGGGAAACACAAAGTAGTAACGGATGCGTTTCTAGAAAGCCCTATCCCTATAGGTGCTTTGCCTGACTGGCTTGCCCCCCATGCCTTGGCTTACGAATTCACATCAGATGGTTCAGTACATTATACTGTTCTCAGAGATAAGCTGTACAGGTTGGCACGGAAGATTTCTTCCCAGTTGGAACGTGAACGGACTGGAGAATCAAGATTCGGAAACATCTTGACTGAAGTGTACTTCGAAAATACCACGTTCTCAATTGGCTTCCTAATTGAGAGTCCTACTGCTGAAGAATCGTATGAACGAAGGGGGCCGCCAGCAGAGCTTGCCGAGGGAGCGAGGGAGTTTAGGAGAACACACAAGGAAGTATCTGAGAGAGCTGGCTTCCTGTGGACCATTGAGAGAAGGGAATGGACAGATGCCTTCGCGCTTGCCGATAGCATTCTAAGTCGGAGCTCCATAGAAGGGCTCACCCGTTGTCCTGATAGAGGAATGGTTTCTGCCAGAGTGTTGAATGCGCTCTATCTGTACGCAGTTCCTGCGGAAGGCGTTTTGCTCGATCAATGGCAAGGATTTAAGGAGCAAGGCACCAAGTAAGCTAAGTGACCAATCGTGCCATCGGAGATTGCTTTCATTTCCCACCCGAAGTCAATTCTGCATAGACAACCCTTTCCAAGGCCGCATCTTGAGTCCTTTGACAGCCCCATCAGAGTTCAGATGGCTGAGAAACATCTGTCAGAGAAAGGCATGCTCCAAACAATGAGCAAAGTGACAGCACCCAAGGCGACTCCAGAGGATGCCCTGCTCGTTCATTCTGCATATCTCGTTGATACTGTTGGGTTGATGTCAGACTTGGGCAGTGGGGAGCTTGGTGATGGATCTTATGCGAGTCCTGACCTTGTGGAAACAGCCCTTATAGCTATGGGAGGCTCTATGAAGGCAGCGGAGATTGTGGTGTTAGAAGAAGCTAGACACTCATTCGCATTGGTGCGACCTCCGGGGCATCATGCGAGTGTATCAACACCGATGGGGCTCTGTTACTTCAACAACGTCGCAGTCGCAGTGAAACACATCATGGAACGCCACGGTATCAAACGTGTATCGATTCTGGACTTCGACGCCCATCATGGAAATGGCACATCCGAAATATTCTACACACATCCTGGAGTCCAGTACATCTCATTGCATGAATATGACTACGAAAACTTCGGATTGGGGCATTACGAGGAAATCGGCTACGGAGAAGGAAAGGGTACAAACATCAACATCCCCTTGCTTGAATCGTCTCCTGACGTTTCCTACAAGATGGCAATAGAGAGAGTTGTGCGACCCGTTCTTGAATCCTTCAAACCCGAAATAATTGCTGTTTCAGCAGGCTATGATCCACACTATGCAGACCCTGTTGGCAATATGAATGTGGACAGCTCGACATTCTGGGAGTTTGGATGCGCAGTCAAAGAGGTTGTAAATGCACTTGGAGCAAAGGGTTCATTCTGGGTTCTTGAGGGAGGGTATAATCCTCTAGTTCTTGGTCCCTGTATTGAAACAAGTCTCCAAGGGTTGCAGGGGAAGAAAAAAGAGAAACTCGACGATCAAGTTATCCGAGAAGTAAGCGATGAGCTCGTCAGCGCCAACAACCAAGTATTTGACAAAGTCCTGGAAACGCTGGCCCCCTTCATGTAGCTTCAATTCCAGTGCCCTACACTCCGACGACATGGACAAGATTTTAAAGACAACCGTCATGGGCGGCTTAAGAACGAGTTACGGTGGAACGTGGAAGTGGCCAAGAAAAGGAAATCTGGCGGACGCTCGAAAGGGAGCTCCGGTAAGAGCAAAACCGTCCAGTGTTCGAAATGTGGACGTATCGTCCCTATAGACAAGGCGAAACGTCACACCAAGCGGGTGTCTCTTGTAGACTACCAGCTTGCGCGAGAACTGAGACAGCAAGGAAGCTTCATACAGACCAAGCAAATCACGCAGTACTATTGTGTAAGCTGTGCCGTGCATACAGGCAGAGTCCAAATACGGCAAGCTAGCGAGAGGAAGACTGTACCGCGTCGTCGACGCTATTAGGTAAAATCGCAAGATGTCCGTCTATCGAAGTAACCCTACAGCAGAAGGTCCATAGAACCACACCTAGCTGGTACTCCAAATGACCCAACTTAATGGATTGCTCAGGTTCGTACAGGTTTTGCCACAATCTTCGATTGATGGAAAATTCCTCCTTAGGGACCTACCGGGCTCTGGAAAACGGATAGATATTCTGTGCCGTGGCCTTGCCGCTTGCTTTGACTGGGGTCCTTCTACATGGCCAAAGTCTCAATTAGAGTTGACAGCTGTAATTGGAAACGAGATCATCCTGACATTTCACCATTCAAGGGAAGACCATGCGAAAGGGGAACCTCAATGGGGCTCAATAATCAAAGATGCAATGAAAGGCAACTTGTCTGATAGTATCACTATCAAGCATTCATCTCTTCACAGCTTCATCGCTGAGCTGCTAGCATCTGCAGGTTCTCAACTGTGGGTTCTAGAAGAGGACGGCATGTCCATCTCCAGCTGTATTGGCAATGATCGGGCATCGCAGAGCAGTTTTATTGTTGGAGACCATAGAGGTTTCGATTCGGGGACAAAGCGAGTCATTGATAACTGTAATATACCGAGCGTGTCGCTCGGAGCAGCCAGTTATCTGAGTAGTCATTGTATAGCTGCTGTAATCTCAGAGTTTGAAAGGATGATTGAATAATGCCAGAAAGTCTTCATTCACAAGAGAAATCCAAGGCCATCAAACGATTAACAGACAAGCTGACAAAGGAGATGCTTTGGGTGTACATTCTTCGACTCCTTCAGGAGAGACCCCTCTACGGATACGAAATAAAGCGTCTAATAACTCAGAGATTTGCATTCTCTCCTGCTACTGTCAGCGGCTATGCAATCATCTACAGATCAGTCAGGGATGGTCTCATAGAAGCTCAGAAGGGCGGTGACTCCCCCAGAAAGTACTACACCATCACAGAGAATGGACGTCAAGCAATGAAGGAGGCAAAGGCCTTTCTTGAAAGGACTGTAGGAACGGTCTTTGATCTGACTGAGTGACTGTTCATCAGGCATGCAAACCAATGTACTTGTGGTCGATCTGCAAATGTCCTAGCGCGACCTCATGATTTCATCCCGTATCTACAGCGCCCCTAAGGATAATCCAGTCCACACTATGGAAATACAGCGTGTCAAATAGGTTGTATTGCGGATTCCAGATGATAACAATATCATATGTCGCGTGATTCACTGCGCTCCAACTCGCGGATGACCTTGTGAGCATATGCGAGACGTTGAACGACTGTAAAATGAGACAGTATCCCCACAACAACGATGCAAATCGTGAGAATGTTCCATATTTGAAGGGAGAGGAACAAGTCAAGCGCCCACATGGGAATCGAAGAGCTATAGCCCATCCAGCCATCGACTGTGTCAACCGCCAGCAGAAGAATCCCAGCAACTGTGATGATGAGTTTTTCCTGACGCTCGGCAATGCCTACAGCACAATCTTTCATGCCTCCCACAGATTCAGCTTTTGCTCGGGTGAAGCTAGCCATCAACATCCCGAATAGAGCGAAATACCCCCAGAACCAAGGAATGAATCCGCCCATCATAAGGCCCAGCATGAACAGAAACTCAGCATAGCGGTCCAATGTATGATCGAATGTCGCGCCAAATCGTGAGATGAGATTCGCTGCGCGCGCCACTGCACCATCGAACATGTCCAAGACTACTGTGAATACCATAAGTGCAAGACCCAGAAGAAGGTCACCCAAGTAGAAGATATAGGCACTAAGCAGTGCAACTACCAGCGTTAGTGTGGTAATCATATTTGGAGTAATTCCAGTACGCGCTAATGCTTTTCCGATGGGCATCATAGCTTTCTGATATCGTTCTCTGAGTTTGCCTAACATGAAATTCACGTGTCCAGATGGATAGCCGGAATCGTGCAAAGTTGGTGTGTTAATAAACGTGTTGTGGGTTTTTCACTCTACAGAACACTCGCAATTCGATCAGCAACCCATCCTCGTCCAAGAGTGGTGATGAATGGAGCAAGACGTGGTCCTGACTTGCGAGAGATGAGTATGCGATATATCACCACAAATGCCCGTCGATCCTTTATTCCAACTCCGCGAGCGGCTTCGAATATCGCTGACTGCAGGTTATCTTCGTCCAGATCCTTATGATGCAATAGCTCTACTACTCTAGCCAGAAATGCTCTGTCAGGGTCAGTCAATGTACTAAGGATGTCTTGAGGAACTTCCTCCGTAATCTCAATCCTATCGCGTTCGGAACCATACTCGCGAACCCAGTACAGCGCGCGCTTCAATCTAGGTTCAATAAGAGCCTTCGTTTCTTGGGAGATTTCCTCCAAGCCATGCTGTTTTTTCATGGCCTGCTCGCACTTTTCGAGTGTCGCTTCGTGCCCTAGTATTTCTTCTAGCTGAGATATGACGATTGCGAACTTGAACGGGAGTTTCGGTATGTATTCCGGAGATAAGTCCCCAGACAAACATAGAGGATAGACCAGCTGTGCTAGTTCGCGCCTTGTTTCATTGGCTTCTTCAACACCATAATAGACCCGCTCAAACCTCTCATACTCATCAATCATGTCAGGGATTCGCTCCGGTTGAATGTTGATTGCGCGCGTAAGGTCAGTTTTCAATAGCAGATATCTGTAAAGCTCCGGTGGGGCAATTGATAGCCAGACACGGGGAGTGAAGACAATGCCTTCGGAGGTGCTCATGTCACGTCCTCCAATACGCACCCATTCGTAAGGCACCTTGACAGGTCCAGGCCAATTAAATACTCTCTGAGAAACCTCGAGCCCAGTGTCGTATGAACCTCCTTTGACTGAATGATCCTTGCCAGCCGGTTCGCAGGTCACATTGAGAATATGCCATTTGGCGGGCCAGTCGACTCTCCATACCAATTTGACCTGAAGCTTGTCAAGAGTGGCTTCGTCAGAGTGTCCACAGGCGTGGCACTCGTATGAAACTATGTCACTTTCAGGATTGTAGGAGATTATTCTGTTCGGAATTATCGCTCCTTTTGCACCTGCCTGAAGATGTCCACACTTGGGACAGACCACAGATGCGGGATACCAGTTCTTCATTGATTCAACGTATTGCTCCTTCTGCTCTTCGTTGAAATCATTAGCAACATACTCGATCATTATGTCCCTGATTGCCTCTGTGTGTTTCAGGCAGATGCGGACAGCATCGTGCATCTCTGGCGTTTCATACAGTTTTGAGGACCAGATTATCTCAGGATTGACACCGAAAGCTTCGAAGGTTTCTATGAGTTCATTTGCGAAATGAGTCCCGTAGCTGCTACAGCATCCAAACTCGTCAACGACTTCTGAATATGGAATGCCAACCCAGTCCTCTAGATTGAGGGAAACCGATGCGGGGAACGAACGTACGGGATCATAGTCATCCACCACGAACATCGTGCGTGCATCATTTCCTGTTCGAAGGAGCTCTCTCTTGATCACATCAGCAATTATGATCTCTCTCATGATGCCAATGTGAATGCTTCCGCTTGGACTCTTTCCGGTGGAAATCAAGTATACTGCAGCGTTTCTTTTGAGAACCTCTTCAGTCACATCTCGAATCCAATGGATGGAGAACTCTTCTTCGGGAGATTCGCTAGTCATTGGGGATTCCTGCTGGCACTCACTGACTTTCTCTAAAGAACGTTGTCCCTTAAACCGCGAATTCCGACACTCTGAGGTCTCTACGGCTCATGAATAAGAGGAACACAGGCACAGCCGACAGCACCACTACTATGAGCATTGATACTAGCATGATAGCAATACCGGTTGGGAGATATAGTAGCGAAGGAACTGCAGCTTCGGGTACCAGGAAGTAGATGCTGAATAGTGTCGCTACTAAGACCGCTGGAAGGCCAGCAGTGAGCCCGATTTCAACCCCTTCTGCAATCATTGTCCTTGCGATAAATGAGGGCTTCGCACCAATTGACTTCATAATCACATAGTCTCGAAATCTTCCAAATACTGAAACCAGTAGATAGTTCATCAAGCTCAGGAATGCACTTAGGAGTGCTATCAATGGTAGTGGTTGTAGCAGACTCCAAAAGGCGCCAAGGGTTGCTAAATTGCTTTCAAGAACCTCTTGCTGTAGGAAAATTCCAAATCCGGTTTCATCTGATACAAGCGCTTGTATTCGTGAAATCATGGAGGAAGAGTAATCTTCCACTTGTACTAGAACGAGGTTACTCTCAGATATGCCATAGAGCTGCTGCATGATAGAAAGATCCATGAGGGTCATATTGCCACCATTGATAATATCGAAAGCTATCGCCTTGACCTCGAATGAAGCTCCATGAATTCCAAGACTCTGTATGAGAGGGTCCTCGAAAAGCGTGTTCGCCATCCCCCCACCAACCCACACTTGATGGGAGGAATTTGTTTCATCACCGTAATAATACCAATCGGATACTGTATTGTCCCAATCCAAACCTACAACAATTGCCTCTCCAACCCTCGAATCCCCGATGAGTTCGTACTGGTCAAGATTGTCATTCCAGACAGATTTGGCAATCTCTGAAACGGTTGTAAAGTCCACTAGTCGTTGTTCAACTCGTGAAACTCCAGATAGGGCTTCCAAGCCCGCGACGAGTGTGGAAGGCACCAAGTACGGTGTGTCGATAAAACTGAAGGATTCGTTAAGCATAGAGCCTGTCAGAGAATACGCATCGTAGTATTGAGCTAGGAGATCTGGATTACCGACAGCTATAACGTTTGTCCCCATAGAGCGTGAAATGTAGGCGTTGGTAGTTGTATCGACTACCCCTCCGCCAATCCAAAGCAAGGATGCCAGAGAAAAGCTTAGGAAGAGCGAGAGGGCGGTTCTTCGCGTACCCTTGATTCGCCGTCCGGTGGCCTTTGTGGCAAGCCTAAAGGGAAGCCCGAAGCTATCTAGGAAACCATGCTTCTTGATCTTCATTCCAACGTCAGGATTCAGTGCATCAATGGGAGTTTCATGAACAGTAGAGTAGATAGGTCGTTGAGCTGAAAAGTATCCAATGAGTAGATAGACGCCGCAGAGAAGAGCCACCTGAAGCACTGGATACTGAAATGTAAACTGTGCGTTGGGGAGCACAGAAGCCAGCCAGATGAGCCCGGCGAAGTATAGTAGGGTTCCAACAGCGGCTCCAAGCGCCACCCCTCCAACTAACAGTATCACCGCTTGTGTCATGAAATGGTCGAATATCGAGTCCATCAAGGTCCCAATGGCTTTCATTAATCCAATGTCCTTCCTTCTGCTCACCATTTCCAACGAGATTGTGCTCGAAACAACCACAGTGCCCAAAACAAAGACCAACAGCAAGACCGACCAAATGAAGGTTTCAAAAAATACCCGCATTGATGATGTTGATGGAGTCGATGTCAGGAGTGTTGTAACGTCCAGCAGCACATTTCCAAATAGGAAGAGGAATGTTGTCGAAGCAACGACACTGGAAATGGAGAGAAGAGCAAGAGCTGTACGAAATGGTCTGCGTCTGAGATCCTGGGATGCATAATCTTGGTCAGACATCGCTCAACAACTCTCCTTGTGACATTTTGAAGCGGCGCACTCCGGGCGTCGAGAAAATCTTCTCATCGTGCGTCATGACAATTATTGCTTTGCCTCTGTTGTTGAGATTGCGTAGTATTGTCCGGACCATTTCCGCACTTACTTCGTCCAGATTCGCCGTCGGTTCGTCTGCAAGAATGATTGGAGGGTCATTTGCCATTGCTCGCGCTAAGGCGACCCTTTGCTGCTCTCCGGAACTCAACTGCCAAGGTAGGTGATCCAGTCTGTCATTCATGTCAACCATTTCAAGCAGACTGCGAGCCTCTGCATTCAGCTCTGAGATTGGTTCAGGGGATAGCTGCATGGGAAACATAACATT
>JAGLUV010000044.1 GCA_023134215.1 Candidatus Thorarchaeota archaeon
TCACTTTTGCTGATAGGAGGGTGGCTCCAGGGGCAATGCCCGCGTAGAGGCCGTCCGAGCTGTTACCCGTGCCTGCGGCTACCGATGCTGCATACGTGCCATGTCCTATGATGTCAAACGGAAGCGCGTCAATTTCTGTAAATGAAGCGAAGGCAGTGACCTTCGAGTCAGTTGTCGAGCTATTATCATCGAAATCATCAAGGTCTGGGTGCATGAAGTCGATTCCAGTGTCAAGTACGGCAATCACGATTCCTGACCCATTGTAACCCTGCTCCCAGAGATTTCTAGCTCCTATTGCATCAACAGGTGAAACATAATCATCAATAGCCAGATAGCTTGCGGAGGTTTGATGGTCAGGTACATCAATTGGTCTGGGCGCATTGGACCAGATATTCTTGATGAAACTGCTCCGCGCCAGTTCGATGATTGCACTTCCCATGAGCTTCACGCGGAGCATGTTCATTGCATCGAACTGCTCGACGATTTCAGCGTGTTTGTCGAGAATGGAGATGGCACTTCGTGCCTTGTACTCCGCAGCGTCATCGAATCTCACCAACAGATCAATCTGTTCATCAGTGTCTAATGTATCCAACAGTGACTGGTCAATCTTGGCGAGGGGTGAGGCGTCCTCGGTTTCAGTCAGCGGAGTTGATAGAGCCGCCGCGGGTGAGCTGAGCAAAATCATCAGAAGCACCATGACGGCCAACGGCCTCATAGTATCCATTCTACTCATTCTCCTCAACCCTACCATGTGCCCATCACTTCTCGATTTTTCCTATGATCAGTCCTCTTGTGATAGCGATATAGTAGTCGACCATATCAGCGACAGCCTTGGTCTTGACAATCTTAATCGCGATTTTCTTGTCCTTCAATGCGGTCGCGCATCTTTCAGCAATGGTCTGCAACGGCTCGTCTGTGAAGATTTTTAGCAATTCGCCGCGCTGAAGCACGAACCTGACTCCTGTGATGCCTTCAAGCACTTTCCGCGCACGTGGGTCAACTTCCTCGAGCACGATTCCGACGCTGAATCCTCTTGATGGCATTGTTTCCTTAAGGCTCGCAGGAGTGCCAAATGCAACCAAGCTCTTCCCTCGCATGAAGACTGCAACCTTGTCACAGAATTCTGCTTCAGATGGATAGTGCGTGACGACCACAATGGAAGTACCGTACTCTTGGTTGATATAGGTCAGATAGTTCCAGAGCTCGCTACGGTTGTCTGGATCCAGCCCACTGGTTGGCTCATCCATAAGGAGCACTTTGGGCCGGTGGGCAAGAGCTATTGCAATGGATGCTCTCCTCTGCTGCCCCCCACTGAGCTCCCGAGTCGCATTGTTGCCCTTTTCGAGAATGTCGAAGTCCCTTAGGAGCGCCTTTCCTCTCTGTATAAGCTGCCACTCAGGAATGTCATACTGCTTACCGAATGCGATAATGTTCTCAAGCGGAGTAAATGTTTCGTACATGTAATTAAGGTCTTGCGGACAGTATCCGAAGAAGTGACGGACCTTGCTCGTCTGTTTCGAGTCAATTCCTGCTATTCTGGCTACTCCGGTGCTTGGGATATCCCCGATTAGCGCCTTGATGGTGGTCGTCTTTCCAGCACCAGATTCGCCTATGATGGCTAGCATTTCGCCCTCTTGAATTGAGAAGGAAACATTCTCAATCAGTCTCTTGCCGCCTCGTACTGTGACCGTTAGATTGCGTGTAGACAGCACATCCCTGTAGGCAGGGGCTTCCTTCCAAGCAAACGGTTG
>JAGLUV010000045.1 GCA_023134215.1 Candidatus Thorarchaeota archaeon
GTGTCTTTGAAGTGGGTTTCAGGATCATCATCGGGGTCCACATTTCCTAGCGAAACATTGTAGCCACCCTCAGCCATGGATGTGTGGGCCTTGCCAATGAGCTCCTTGCTCAGCATTATCACGTCTAGGTTGAGCCTGGATGCCTCGATTGCAGCCCGGCATCCTGCTCCGCCAGCGCCGACAACGAGAACGTCACAAAGAATCGTCTTGTATGGCAGTTCGTCCAACTGAAGTCCTCCGACGGAGATATCTCTCCGTTCCTTCCCGAGGGCGGGAACAGGCCCTCGTTTAAGACTTACTGTTGGGGTTGAGTCGGGCTACTCCTCGACGGAACCATAGAGCGGCTAGTAGCCTGAGCTATCTGAACTCTGACCTCTATTATCTAATTTCTCGCAATAGCATTTCCTTGAAGAATTACTCTTTAATGCCGATTCTTGCGTAGACATCGGCCTTTCGAGCCGCGACCGTTCTATCCATGTCGTCATGAATACTCTTGCTATGTGAGTCCATCGTCACAAGTAAGGGGCCAAATTCTTCTGCGGTAATAACCCACAATGCTTCAGGCATTCCTAAGTCATCCCAGAGGTATGCACGAACCTCCTTGAGCCCCTTGGCAGCGAGTGCGCCGCAACCTCCTGTGAAGCTGCAATAGACAGCGCCGACCTCCTTCAATGCATCGAGTGTCTTGGCGCCCATTCCTCCCTTGCCGATTATGATTCTGGCCTTGTACTTCCGCAAGAACTCATCTTCGAATAGCTCCATTCTGATGCTCGTGGTGGGACCTGCTGAAACTATTTCCCACTTGCCATCCTTCTGCCATGCCACCGGACCGACGTGGTACACAACACTGCCCTCAAAGTCCACAGGCGGTTTCTCGCCCTTCTCGTACATCTCCAGAGCTCGCTCATGTGCCTCATCCCTGGCAGTATAGACGTGTTCTCCGGTGACGTAGACAATATCTCCAACCTTCAGCTTTCGGGCGTCTTCTTCAGAGATTGGTGTCGTTAGATGATATTCAGTCATTTCATTTTCCCTCCACTGGATGCGTCAAGTATGTCACGTCAAGGTCCTTTGATATGATTGCAGTGCTCTTTCGTGCGGCCCAACATTGTATGGCCACCCCAACGGGAAGACTAGCCGGATGTCGCATTGCATAGTCTACTTTAACACCGAGGACAGTTGTCTTGCCGCCAAGACCCATGGGTCCGATTCCGGTAGCGTTGATGGCATCCATAATCTCAGCCTCGATTTTTGCCACCTCGGGCTCTGGATGTCTGTCGTTGAGCGGCCGGAGTAACTGCTGTTTTGCAATCTTAAGAGCAATGTCAGAACCACCGCCAATTCCTACTCCGATTATATTGGGTGCACACGCCTTGCCCATGTATGACATCGCGTTATCGACCACGAGCTTCTTGACTCCAGCTAGGCCAACACCAGGTTTCAGCATGCCGAGTATGCAGACATTCTCACTGCCACCACCCTTTGGGAATGTGGTAATCTCCAATGAATCACCAGATACAATCTCCCAATTTATCCATGGTATCTTCTTCCCAGTGTTATCGCCTGAATTCCCGCCCACAATCGGATTGACTGCATTCGGTCGGAGTGGAGTGTCAGCAGTGGCCTTTCGAGTTGCCTTCGCAAGAGATTCTTTGATCTCTCCAATGAATGGGAACTTGTCACCGACTTTAACATAGAATATCATGATTCCCGTGTCCTGACACATGGGCACGCCAGTGGCAGCCAGTTCGATATTCGTAAGAATGGCGGAGAACTGAGTTTTTGCGGTTTCGTCAGTTTCGCGTGCGTGAGCCGCTTTCAGCGCTTCTTCAATCTCCTTAGGCAACACAGTTGCTGCCTTTCTCAGAAGACGGACTGTTGTATCGTGGATAACTTGACTTGGGTCCTTCATCATATCAGCTTCTGCATAATGGTTTTACAGCGGGATGCGTGTGCGACCCCTTATGCGGCTTAATCTATGTTACGATGAACCCCGATGAAATATGAGTGAGGACTATAAGAGACTGTGAGTATCCAAGAGTTGTACAACAGGTGATTGTAACAGAATGCAGCTAGACCCTCTACTCATAGTTCCTACCATTTCCTTTGCTACAGCGGTGATACTTCTTCTAATGTTCAGCCTTCTTGATGTCAGGGATAGAAAGGTGTCCAATGGGCGTCTTGCTGCGGGGGGATTAGTAGGGTGTGTTGTGTCAATCCTGACAGGGCAGCTCTTCAGCCTTCCATTTCTGTATCTCTCAACACTCTCATTTGTCCTGGCCCTGTCCTACGTGCTATTCAGACTGGATGCGCTTGGCGGTGCAGATGTGAAGGCACTCATAGTAATCAGCATCACAAGTCCCGGATTGGTCTTCGCCCACTGGGAGAATCAAATTTACGAGGGCGTCATGATAGGTGCAATTGAAATCCTTGTGATGATGTTCCTAGGGCATCTTTACTGGCAGATTCATCGGCGCTCAGGTATAACTAACTCAGAAGAAAGAACAGTCCCTCTCATACCCCTGCTTCTTGTTGGATACGTAATCATCCAGATGATGCCCTTCATCTCGCAGATTCTGCTCATGGGCTAGATCTCAGCCTTGGATGGGCAGGGTGGCCACATGATCGTGACTACAGGGTGAATGCATAGAGAAGGGTCCAGACCAGCACCCAGAGTAGCAGGTAGGACGGAAGGGCGCTCGTTATTAGCTTCTGGCGGCCCCCTAGAGCATTGACATCAACTTCTACGAGATAGACCAGTATGAAGAGAGTCACCACATAAATAAGAAGACCAAACATGAGACCGCGAATTCCTGCGAAGAATCTGCCACCGACGCCGCAGAGTATGGCGCTGATGATTGCGAAAGATATTTTGACATAGTAGTTCTGATCGTTGGGAACCCTCTCCCATCGACCATATACTTTTTTGAAGATGCCCTGCAGAAAATCTAGCTCCATCGTCTATCACCGGACCAGCTGGTGCCCCGTTAATCGACTACGTTATAACAATATCGTTCAGTTGGAGAAGCCATAATGAAGGAAACAATGAGTAACATCGACATACGACTCATCCTGCAGGAAGTGGGAGCGGCTTCAGCGGGGTCTTTCATCAAGAATATCTACCAGTATGGCGATGTCTTTGTCCTCAAGCTCTATCAACCAGGAGGCGGAACGAGCCAGCTCCTAATTGAGCCAGGACGCCGTTTCCATATCACCGAATACAGGCGAGTGGCGCCCAGAGTACCGTCTAAGTTCTGCAGTGTCCTCAGGAAGTACCTGCGCGAGAAGAGAATTCTCTCCATCAGCCAACACGAACTGGATCGAATTATCGTGATTGAGGTGGGCGATGAGGAGAGCTCCTACAAGCTGGTTGCTGAGCTGTTCGGGAATGGAAACCTATTGCTGTTGGACCCCGAGGATACTATCTTCGTTGCGCGTCGTTATCGACGGATGAAGGACCGCAATGTGATTCCGAAAGCAAAATACGAGTTTCCGCCCCCTAGAGGAGTTGATGTTTTTTCCCTTGAGAAGGATTCATTGGAGAGCATCATGTCCGAGTCGAAGGCCAACGTCGTCAGGACGTTAGCAAGCAGACTGAATCTGGACTCTCTGAGCTGTGAGGAGATATGTGCCCTAGCAGGTGTAATGCCAACGACCAAGGCATCCAAACTTGATTCTCAAGCACTCAAAGATCTGAACTCGGGTCTCCAACGTTTCACTGAGAAGCTCAAAGAGGGAGTGAAAGAGCCGCGGATTGTTTCTACTGAACCTGATGAAGAGGAAGTTGAGCCAGAGTCTATTGCGTTTCTTCCCTTCGAATTTGAAGTATTCGGCGAAGAAAGCGTTGAAACATTTGACTCATTCAGTCAAGCCGTCGATGAGTTCTTCGGAGTACCCGAGTCAACGGAAGAGCTGGATGCTCAGCAGGACGCCATGTCAAGGGAGCGTCAAAGGCTGCAGAAGATAATAGATAAACAGCATGAGAGCATTGAAGCACTGGTAACCAAGTCTGAGAAACAGAAGGCTACGGGGGAGCTGATATACAATCATTTCCAGACCGTGCAGGATGTGCTTGACACAGTTTCAGGGGCTCGTGCCGGAGGCTTCTCATGGGATGAGATTACCCAGAGGATTGAAGATGGTAAGAAGCAAGGTAATCCATCAGCGCTACTAATTGAGAAGATCACTCCATCTCGAGGGCAGATTTCTGTAAGTCTAGATGGTACTACGGTTGTTCTAGATATCAGGCAAAATGCACAGGATAATGCAGCTCTCGCTTACAATCAAGCAAAGAAAGCACTCTCAAAGTCCAAAGGAGCTGAGAAACAGATAAGTAAGACTCGCGCACGACTTGAGGTCCTTGTGGCCACCGACATCGAACCTGCAAGCCAGAGAATCCAAGTGAAGATTCGGAAGAAACACTGGTATGAGAAGTTCAGGTGGTTTACTTCGTCGGAGGGTTTTCTCGTCCTAGGAGGTCGTGACGCTAAAAGCAACGAACACTTAGCAAAGCGACAGATGGGTGCCAATGATGTTTTCCTTCATGCATCGATTCACGGTGCACCTTATGTAGTGATCAAAGTCCCGGACACTGCGCCAGGGGACCTGACCATTAAAGAGGCGGCACAGTTCTCAGTGACTTTCTCAAGAGCCTGGCAGGATGGCCTCTCAGGTGGGGATGCATTCTGGGTGAATCCGGAACAAGTGAGCTTCTCACCACCCTCCGGAGAGTATCTCCCAGCTGGCGGAGTTATGCTCTATGGCTCGAAGAATTACATTCGAAGAGTACCTGTGGAACTCGCAGTGGGAGTGATATTCGATGAAGAGGATGCAATTCCCATCTCCGGGCCGCCATCAGCAGTTGAGGCGAATACAGAGTTCTTCATTCGAGTAATGCCAGGAAAGACCAAGAAGGGGCAGCTGGTGAAGAAGATTCTCAAGCATCTTGCTGGAATTGTACCTGAAGAGATGAAGCGCGCCATAGAACAGATACCGCAGGAAGACATGATGCGGGTTCTGCCTGCGGGAGATGGTGAAATAGTCACTCGAAAGTAGGGATTCACCATAGAGTCTGCAGCCTTGAACACAGACACATTTAATAACGCACTCCAAAGGAGTGCGGCGGAAAGGCACTCTAGACCACATACATCAAGAGTGGCAAACCAACCTTCTGCCTAAGTGAGGTCATTCCAATGTCTGAACCGTCACCAATGATGCCTGTTAGGGAAATCATGTCTGTGAATGTCATTACAATGTCACCCGACGCTACGGTTCTTGAGGTTGCCAAATCAATGGCTAGCATTGACATCGGATCAATAGTCATTGTGAAGGCGGAACGTGCTATTGGCATCATAACTGAAACCGACATAGTCACTCGAGTAATTGCTGAACAAAAGGACCCAAAGACAACGAAGGCTAAGGAGGTCATGAGCTCACCTCTAATTCACATCACTCCTAACACGGCCCTCACGGAGGCAATGCGTGTGATGACACGCGCTGGAATCCGACGTGTAGCAGTTCTGAAGAATGACTCGCTGGCCGGAATAATCACTTCCAGAGACATTCTACGCTGGTCTCCTGAACTCATTGACGTTATGGTGGAGTCATTACGTCTCAGAAACGAGCAAGGAGTCAGTGCAGTAGAAGAGGAAGACGAGCTCATTGCCTATGGAGGCGTCTGCGATGTATGTGGGGAGTACTCCATCGACTTGGCGCTAGCAGACGGCGAGTATATCTGTGAGGAGTGTCGTAGGTAGTAGAGGAACTATTCCTTGATTTGCATCAGCTATTAACTCAGCATAAGTATTGGAGATTCATGCGATGAAGGTAAGCCAAATAATGACCAAGCCTGTCACGATTGACAAGGACCAGAGACTGTCGTACGCACTAGACCTACTCGATAAGAAGAAGGTAGACCGCCTTATTGTTGTTGAGAATGGAGAATTGAAGGGAATTCTAACTTATGCGGATATTGCGGATAGACTGGGAGTTAGCAAGGTAGTGGCGGTTTCCATCGGAAGACTTCACGTGTCCAGTGCGATGACTGACACTGTGATCACCGTGACTCCTGACGATGACGTGATAGATGTCGCCCAACTTATGATGGACAAGGGCATGAGTGGATGTCCTGTTCTTGACAATGAAGGTAAGCTCGTTGGAGTCATAACAAAGAAAGATCTGTCACAGCTCGTGAAGAAGTTCAAGAAGGTGAAGGTGGAAGATTTGATGACAACGGAAGAACTCCTAGTCGTCAA
>JAGLUV010000046.1 GCA_023134215.1 Candidatus Thorarchaeota archaeon
GTATAGGCGGGCCTGAGCTCCAGAGGATAGTGCGTAATGAAGACCATGTCAGTACTGAACTTTTCTGGGAATATCTTGCCAAGAATACGTTCGGCCTCAGGATCAAGATCATCCGTAATGGACAGATCCTTACCAGCCTCATTAAGCAGGTCAACGGCTTCAGCATACTTGATTCGTTTGAACGGGAGCTTTGGTACATCAAGCTCCACTTCCAAAGTTTCGAGTTGCTCCGCCATGGCTTCTCGTGTCTTTGTGAATGCATGGTGGAGCATATTCTCCTCCATCTTCATGACATCGTCTACATCTCGAATCCAAGCCATCTCAAAGTCGAAGGACGTATACTCGTTGATGTGACGTCTTGTGTTATGCTTCTCGGCACGGAACACAGGGGCAATCTCAAAGACGCGACCAAAGCCAGCCAGCAGCATCAGCTGTTTGTAGAATTGCGGACTCTGAGCCAAATACGCCTGTTTCTCGAAGTACTTGACCTCGAAGAGGTTGGCGCCACCCTCGGTAGCCTCTGCCACAAGTTTCGGGGTGTGAATCTCAACAAACCTGTTATCTTCGAGATACTCCCGTGCGAACCTAACTAGGGAATGTTGTATCCAAAATATCGCGTTCACCGTTGGCTTCCGCAAGTCGAGAATCCGATGGTTCAATCGTGTATCTAAGTCGATGTCCACTTTTCCCTCTACGACATCAATTGGTAGACGCTCAGCAGTGTTGATGATACGAATTCCGGTGGGAATGACCTCTGCGCCTGACGCTACCTGCTTCGCTGCAACGACCTTACCTCGAATTGCTAGGGCGTACTCTGGCTTGAGAGTCCCAGAGGTCTCAAAGACTTCTTCTGAAACCTTCTTCTGCGGAAGTGTAATTTGGACTGTGCCATATTCATCTCGAAGGACGATGAACTTGATTCGTCCCTTGTCCCGGAGGATGTGCATCCAACCCACAATGGTCACGTCTTGTCCGTCAAGATCCGGACCAATCTGGTTGCTGTAGTGGGTTCTGGTCCAATCATCAAGTGGTTCGACATCTGCTTTCTTGTAGAAATCCATAGGTTTTGCCTCGTTCTACAGTCAACCAACTTGGGCCCTGCATCATTATGAGGCTTTTGGAGAAGAAATAATTCGAATTCAAAAAAAGAGAAAACGTGAACAGCTTCAATGCCGCCCACGTTCCTGTAGTGAATCACATAGGCGCCGAAACAAGCTCGAATACCTTCTCCCGCGCGTCCCGCTCATGCTCTTGCTCCTCAATGAGACCTAGGTCCTTCAGTCGACTCAAACCATAGTTGACTGTTCTCGGAGGCAAGAATGTGCTACTGATTAGGTCTCGTCGGGACATCCGGCGCTTACCCTTAAGAAGCACGTACAGAAACTTCGCGGAAGGAGGTAGTGACAAGAACGAGCGTTTGGCAAACGTGATCCCACCTTAGAGTTGTTGTCATATCGTATTGTACCTCCCATTTGTTTTGCTCAGCCAGAACGGATTCATAGATAAGCCTTAGCATGCCTAACATGTTTCAACTTGCAATATCGGCAAGTGTCGAATAGTGGTTCGTAATTCCATATTAGTTAAATAGTGGGCAATCTCCGCATACCCATCCTTATGAGCCACCAAGAAAAGGAGCCTCTAACTACGATGGTCGTGTATCATGCTGATAGAGAGGGTTCAGTAGTGTTTTTCTTTTATTGACAGTTCGCTATTTGCATGCTAGGCTTTTGCTTGTGAGTGACTCCTTCCTGATGGCATCAAGGGAATTGAGAAAACAAAAATGGAGTGTAAATGAATATGGCTGACCTCAAAGAGATTAGCAAGATTCTCATAATGCTTGGTGGCATTCTCGGCCTAATCTTCGGAATCCTAAAGGTTCTGTTGATTGGTGGCTGGGGATGGGTTAGTTACAGCCTCTTTACTTTAGGACCCCTCATCGATGGCATCATCCTTATTCTCGTGTCGTTGATTGTACTGGCCTCGAGTGGAGTGGTGAAGATCCCAGCATTGGAGTTTGCTAATACTGCAATTGTAATGTTGATTCTGGGTATTGTTATGTGGCTATTCGGCGGTGACTTGGGTGCAATCCTAGTCATAGTCGGTGCGATACTACTCTTTATCAAATAGGTAGGATGCTCATGCCCTGCGTCTTCGCTGGGCATGGGCTCCCTCTCTTTTTATCTCATCTACTGAATGACTAGATGCGTTTCTACTGATGCCGTGCATTAAGCGCTCTGAGAGATCGCCTTATCGAGTCGGTCGATTACGTCATCTATCTCCTCTTTCGTGATGACATAACTTGGAGTCAATCGTAGCGTGTTCTGTCCCGAACCAAGCATCCACAATTTCTGCTTCTGAACCGCATTCTTGACAACACGGTTTCTAATCTTGGGAGCTTTCTCTTTGGACTTCTTATCTTTCACGAATTCCACGCCGACCATCAGACCCATTCCGCGGACATCTCCCACGACTTCGTGTTTGTGCTTGAGTTCCTCCAGTCGCTTCAACAGATAGGCACCCTTCTCAGCATTATTCTTGAGTAAATCTCCATCTTCAATGTGTTTGAGGACCCATAGTGATAGAAGCGCCATCTTGGGTTCTGCAGAGAAAGTTTCAGAATGACGAGTTGGGCCTGAAAACATCGGTGCAGGGCCAATTGAGGCGCCCATCGGATAACCCGCACCCAGGGCCTTGCCCATAGACATGTAATCAGGGACAACATCATGGTTCTCAATTGCGAACATTTTCCCAGTTCGGCCCATCCCCGCTTGAACCTCGTCCGATATGAAGAACCCGCCAACATCTCTTGTGACCTCATACATCCCCTTCACTGCTTTCGCAGGAGGAACTATGAGACCGCCTTCGCCGCATAGGGGCTCCATGACAGTGGCTGCGATGTCATTACCCTCTAATTGTAGTGCGTATCGAAGAGCTTCAACGCACTCTAGATTACAGTCCTCAACATTCTGACCATATGGACAACGGTAACAGTATGGATAGAAGACTCGAACTACGTCGACACCTTGAGGATAACCTGATTTGTGCCTGGAGTTGGAGGCTGTGAGTGCCATTGCATAACCAGTCCGTCCATGGAAAGCAGGCCTGAAACCCACGAACCTCTGTTTGCCTGAAAGATCCATGGCAGA
>JAGLUV010000047.1 GCA_023134215.1 Candidatus Thorarchaeota archaeon
AAGTCAGCGCCTGGAAACTCGCGCACCACATCATTAACGCTGGCTTCGAAATCAAGGAGTGGTTTGTATCTCAGTCCGAAAGCCCGAACAGCCACACCTCCGGTGACATCAAGGTATTCTGTGCCCTCGATATCGTAGATTGTTGTTCCATGACCACGAGTATGGTCAAGACATCCGTAGACTTCACGGTCCTGTGTGGTGAGGGCTAAGCTCTCAGCACCACGCTTCTTCCAGTAGTCGTTAGTCATTATCTCCTTCGATATGTCGTCAAATCCCAAATCCTTGATAATCTGAATATGTTTCTCGTCCATTACAGCAACCATCCTTGAAGGGACGGGCTAAACCCGGCATCGCCGCATTATCTAATTTGTGATGAGGGCTAAGGAGTCCTCTGGCTTTATTTGCTGAACATCATCAGAAGTCCTGCGAGAAGAATCATGAATCCTGCAAGAGTGCCTATGTTTGTTAACCACGCAATAACGTCGAATGTGAGATTGCCAACGACTATGAGGATTGATAAGAACCCGAAAAGAGCAAGAAGGGCTCCGGATTTTCCCACCTTCCAAGACACGTAGCCACTAGCATCAAATGATAGAACAACCATCAGGATTAGAGCAATTCCTTGGATGAGAACAACTAGTCCGTTGATGTCACCGCCTGAAAAGGTATTGAGTCCGCCAATGATCATTTGTATAGCAAAATACGCTAAAACTATGCCGCCAAGAATTGTGTATCCCTGTGCAGCGCCATCCGCCTTACAACCCATCTCTATTATGTCTCCTTGGGGGTCAAACCCCTTTCAGACACTGCCATGTTATCAGCACATAAAACATTTGGATGAGTGCTGGACGTATCCCTCCCTGTAATACATAGGATTGTATTGCTGATGTTCCTAGCTCGTATGACGTCATTATTGATTTGCAAGAGGTGGCCACTACGAGATACCCCACATACGAGGGAAACAAGAGCAGTGAAAGGCCCGTCCGGCTTGACAGGACTGAGGGTCATGTGATCATAGAAGGGAGAGCGTATCCAGCCCGAGAGATTGTTGAAGCACTCGCTCAGAGCGGATACACAGAGCTTCGGTCGGTTGGAGATGCTTTGGTGCTAGGTCGCCACCGGATCACGCCCATCTTCAAATCCGCAAAGGATAGAGCTATGGCATCCCTCTGTCATGGAAGCTTGGCGTTCTGTTGCCCGTTGTCGAAACGATGTGCTGAGAGAGATAGAGCTCTGGAAGTCCTAGGTCTCACCGTAGAAGAATATGAGAACCTGAAAGGCGATGCTCATTGCAGATTCATAGACGCTGCCAGAGGCCTCACATCAGCAGATGATGCGCGACTCCACGATGTTCGTGACAAGTCTGCAAACAGGCCGGCAGTCGACAGAGGATACGGGTCGGATGATTATCGAAGTGACTTCGACAGGCGTGATAGTGCGATCAATCGAAGAGGTGTCGAGTCTGCTTCAAGACGGGATAACGGGGCCTATCGGAGATCTAGTCATTCTGATCCCTACTCAGACTTGACTACGGCAATTCCATACTCTGATGGCCATCGCAAGGATAGTCTGATGGATGAAATGCGTTCTAATTCCTGTGATGTTTCAACTCAATCCTCGTGTAGCCGCAGAACAGATGAGGCAGTAGAAGGTCTGGGCGCGTTATTCATGCAGGGAGAACTAAGTCCGTTCAATGATGATGCCAGAGATGACAGCTCATCACCTAGCTTCTGTTTCTCTTGTGGTCGAACGATAAGAATGGGAATCAAGGTTTGTCCCTATTGTGGAGCGACTCAGTAATAGAAATGGAATCTAGTAGTTACCAATGGCGCTCTCACGGCGCACAGGGTAATCTTTTGGATACCCAAAGCTTGTGATAAACCGGTCAATGCCAGCATCTTTGCCGAGTGTTTTTAGCTCACGGAGCTGCTCTATGGAGCTTACACCCCAGCGGAATAGAGAAACAATACCTCCGCGTCGGGAGAACTCCTTTACGAAGTACATGCTTTCGACCAAATCATTGTAATCGGCGGTTCCAGGCGCTGGAAGCACGGGGGACCACGGAAACAGGTTAATCATAAGACCGCCTGTTATCTCTCTTATCTTGGTGTAGTCATAACCATAAGCCTTCTTGGCACCCTCGGTGAGTCCGCTCTCTGGATCGACCAGAACCTCAACAGAAATCTTTAGGGGTTTGAAACGGTTTCCCTCACCCCCAATGAGGCCATCTGCTGCGCTCTGCAAGACGCGAAGGCCGTTGAGAACCTTTTCAGTTCGCCATTCATGCCACTTATCATGGTAGTCTGGATTCTCTGTGAGATATCCATGAGTGAGTCGTGCAGGCTCTTGGTCCACAAGAGGTGCGAATTCCTTCCGACACCTATCGCAGAAACAGAACTCGTCTCTAATGAAACCTATACCAAAGAGGAGAATCTCATCTATTGGATAGGCCCCGAGTTCCTTTACGATTTCTGCACCATACTCCCAGTACTCTTCACGATTCGGACATATCTGATGTGGCATTGACTGGCCGTTGGCGGTCATGGTCTGGTACTTCGGGTCACGTGCAAACCACGCATCGGTGTAAAGGTCCATACTCACAGCAGTGTGTATTTCCAGAGCTTCAGAAAGGGTGACCCATTCGTCGAAGAACTCCGCGTACCCCTTTTCAACTGGAGCTGTCCTGCTGGGAAACACCACGTGTCCGTTGGGCTCTTTACCGACAATGCCAACCTCCCTCATATACGAGGCGTAAGTCGACATGAAGTCTCTTGCCGAAACATCCATGTCTTCAGGTCTAAACAGTATCAACGCTTTTTGCATGAGAAATTCTCTGATGTTCTGTTTCATGCTATTGTACCCCGTCAGTGATGCTCTGGCATTCTATTGTCGGTTCCTTACTCTAGCGGTGGTTTGTTCTCGCTATAAGAATTTCCTAGAGGGACTATCAACGCGTGTATTATTATATCCTCACTTCTCGAACAGTATTTCATATGACTGCAACTGCTCCTGTTACGTTGTCATCAGAAGAACTGATCAAGGGTCGTAAATCCTAGAAGCTCCTTGAAATCAATACCCACCGAATCAAGTACCTGCCCGAAGACTGACCTTAGTGTGTCAGTGTATTTGTCCGTATCCAGCCAATAGCTCGTTTCCTTTGCAAGCTCAATCGGTATTACGCCTCCATTGCCCTTAATCTTAATGTACTCAACTATTGTACCAGGTTGAACTTCATGTCCAGCATCTTCAAGCATGTGGGCTGCGCGAACATGCTGAGGTGTGGTCTTCCCGTATTGGTCGAGTCTTTTGGTCAATTGGACGCGGAATGCCAGGTCATCTGGAGTGAAAGGATCGGCTTTACCCTCAAGCCGGTCAATTGTTGTGTTCACTATCTCACGAATCTCGTCTTTTGCTGTTTCGAATCCTTCGAGATTGTCCACCTTGCTAAGTACTGTCAGCATCTCCGTAAACGCATCCTGGATGAACTTAGGCGTGTTTCTCTTCTTGCCGCTTAGGCCTTTCACTTCAACGTATCCTGTGGAGTAGACACCAATGTAGTTTTTCTTAAGTTCAGAAAGAGCGACGTACTTGTAGGTTTTCTCCACTTCCAAGTCGATTCCAAGCGCTTCCTGAGACCACTTCACAAGCTCATCTTGCTGTTCCTTGGATGGATTATCCAGAAACACGGAGTCTGTGTCCCCATATAGTACTCTTACACCCATGGACTCTGCTTTCTCTTTCGTTTTCATGATTGCATTTCGTCCATAAGCCGTTACGCTCTCAGCTGCTGGCATGCAAAACAGCTCAAAGTGTCGAGCTCCGGTGACACCATAGGACGCATTGAGATACACCTTGAGCGCCTTCTCAACGACGCTATACCAGGTCCGGGTTCTCTCATCCAATGACT
>JAGLUV010000048.1 GCA_023134215.1 Candidatus Thorarchaeota archaeon
AGCCAGATGAAAGGCACAGCAAACAGGGTGCTGTATAGAGTGAGTGAAACAGCGTCAACTGATTTAATCGCCATTTTGCCGGCTATTCCGTTAACCGCGAACAGAAATGTAGATACTATCACAATTGCATTGCCCAGCAGGCGCAGGGGACCAAAAGCATCATCAAGTGGCGTGCCACCCAAGACGATCAGACCGGCACCAATGGCCGCTAGAAAGAGGCCTCCTATCTTCTCACTAGTTATCTTCTCCTTCAGAACTGGAGCGGCCATCAACACTGCGAATACTGGGCTCATGTTCAGGAGTAGTATGGTTTCGTTTGCTGTTGTCATACTTAGTCCAATGTATTGCAACACTTGGGAAAGAAATGGACCCGTGAGTCCAGCGAGCAGGATGATTCGCCAGTTATTCCTGATATTTCCACGCATCCTCGATCGACGGTTGGACATGTAAACAGCCCCAATGAGAAAGGGGCAGGCGATGGTGTAGCGTAGCGCAACGAAGATGATGGGAGTCAGCCCTTCTAGGAAAGCAATCTTTGCGAGGATGAGAGAGGAGGCCCAAGCCACTGTGATAAGACATATTGTAAGCCATGCCGCAGTAGACTTGATCATCTCTCGTCCCTCGTCAAATTCTGCACGTGAACATTGAATGCATCAACTGGAACATATCTCTCTGATAAGACTCTCTAAAAGCGCTGAGAAGCGCAGCATCAATTCTGCTAATACAGGATGATGATACAAGGTCGGTGAAATACTACCTTGCTGAACGGGCCACTCTCTCGCGCTCTTCCTTTCTGGAAACTCCATAGCTTCCAGCATCTCCTTTGTAAGCAAGAAGCAGCTCATCGACGATACATTCCTCGAACGATTTGGCGTTCTTGTGTGAGGAGCGAACTGCGCCTACAGCGAGATACTTCAAAGCGAGGTCAATCCTGCGCTGGGGAGCAACGTCTACTGAACGAGGATACGCCATTCCACCATAGGAGATTCGTGTCGTTTCCTCAGAAGGAGCAGTGTTTTCGATAGCAGTCACAAGAACTTGGATTGGATTGAGGCCAGTTCTAAAATTGATAATCTCGAAGACTCGTTTGACCACGCTGATTGTTCGTGTTTTCTTGCCTGCGGTCCCGCCAGTGCGTGTCTTCTTATCTTTACGCCGTCCTGCGTTGAGTAATTTATTCACGAATCGCTCCACAATAGGTACATTGCTCTTGTGGAAACGCTTGTGGCTGTGTCTTCCTGCCGTATGCGGAATCAGGACAGATCTCAGAGAGATGTATCGGGTAAGACCAACATCCTTCACTTGGACCACTGTGGAATCCCATTTGCCAAACAACAGAAAATCAGGTGTGGCTACAGGCAGACTTGGCGCCTTCGGTTCTTCTTGAATTGGTGCATCTTTTTTTTCTTCAGCCATCTTTGCCACCTAACGAATTGGTTTCTCTGCCTTGCCGTAGATAAGAGACTCAAGGGAAACGCCGTTTACTGCACAAACTTTCCAGCGGACGCCGGGTATGTCACCCATGGCTCCTCCCATTGCGCCCCCAATGCCCTCGACAATGACTTCGTCGTGCTCATCGATATACTTGAGGCCACCATCGCCAGGTATGAATGCAGTGATCTGCTTACCGTTCTTAGAGAGCTGAATCCTAACAGCCTTTCTGATAGCTGAGTTGGGTTGCTTTGACTCAATGCCGACCTTCTCCAACACGATTCCGCGTGCCTGCGGGGCACCCTCTAGCGGGTCGGTCTTCCGCTTCAGCTTGAGCATTCGTCTCTTCAAGCTGGGCTTCTTCCAGCGGTACTTCTTCCGCTTGGACCGGAGGGGTCTTGCTGCAAATTCGCCCATTGGGCTCTTTGAACCAGTCAAATCATTCGCCTCTGTGGTGATAATGGGACCACCATTCATAGTGCTCTCTACGTGTGGTCACGGCACCCGCCGGTTGTATGCTTAAAAGCGTTATGACACAGCCAGGACAATCTCACTGAATTTTGCTGCGAAAGGGCCTCTGAGTGTATCAAGTCCCTTATGCAATTGTCACATTGGTCACGTCAAAGTGACGCTTCGCTAGTATTCGAGCGCGGGCGATATTTCGACCCTCTCGTCCAATGGCAATGCCTCTGTCAGCTTGTTTGACTGTAACTGTGGCAATCGTATTTCCATTCTTGTGCTTAACGAGTTTCACTTGTTCAACTCGGGCGGGGGCAAGAGCTTTCTTTACAAACTCCTCTGCAGTTTCAGCTATCTCAACAATGTCGATAGGCCTGCCGAAGACGTCAGCTGCTGCCTTGACGTTTGCACCACCACGACCAATGGCTTTGCCGAGCTGTTTTGAGCGTACAACGAAGATCAGTCGATCACCCTCGTCATCCCGAATCACATCCATTGCAGAGGCCCCAGTGATGCGTTCGAATGTGGCAATGAGAGCCATGTCATCCATCGAAAGTCTGACTCGGGGCAAAATAAATCGCCTCAAACAGCCTTCAAAATCTTGGAATCGCCTGGCTTTATCACGGCAATCGCTGATACCATGAAGGGTTTGCCTATGACCTCCCCCAAATCCCATGATGTGCCTTCAAACTTTAGCACCTTGACCTCAGCAAGTTGTGCGTAGGTTTCAATGTCCTCGTACTCATTCTTCGGACAATTCGCAGCAACTACAACTAGTTTTGCAGCACCTATCTTTATCGCATCGATGGAGGACTTTGCCCCTATGCGACACTCACCTGTGCTTACTGCACTTGCAATCGGTTGATTTAGGCTCAATGGTCATAACCTCATTCTCTATTGCTGCGACTTCTTGATAAGCCCGGAAACAATTCCGTCAAACTGGCTTCTGTTTTAATGTTTCCGCATTGTAACATTGATTGATGCGTTAGTATTGCCCCAGAGAGCCTATTTCTTGCTAGAAGAACCATGAGGATTCATCAGCAAATCGATGGAACCAGTGCCCAATGGGATGAGCTGCCCGAGAATCACATTCTCAGTTATGCCTCTAAGCGGGTCCTTTGTCCCTGCTATGCCAGCTCCCAGTAGGTGCTTGATAGTCACCTCAAAGGCGGCCCGAGCCAAAGCACTGTTCTTCGAACCTGAAATGCCATGTCGACCAATCTGGCGTATCGCGCCATCTGCAGTCATCATGTCTGCAACGAGGATTATGTGTCGTACATCAACATCCATACCCTGCTCATTCAGAACGCTCATTGCCTCTTGGATGATTGCATTTCTGGTTGCCTCAATCCCAAGAACTTGGTAAATCTCTTTGAGATTGTTAGTGTATATCCTGTGTGGATTGACATCATCTATTTCCAGAGCATCTTGAAGGTTGGAACCCTCTGTGTACAGAACGTAGCAATCTGACTCCTTGCGAATCACAACGTGTGTGACATCATCTATACCCTTGACTCGCACCTCACGAATCTTCTCGCTCAGACGCTGCAGGTCTGCAAGTGTTTCACCAGTTGGATAGACGAATATTGTGTTGTCCCCGGTTTCCACCTCGCCCTTAGCCTTAATCTTGGCCTTTATTGCTTCGGCAATAATCTCGACTGTTAGTGCCTTATCCTCCATCAGCTCAGGATCAAACCTAATATCGATGGCCTGACGAAGCAAATCAATCGATATATTGCTCGCGACACTCTCAACGAGTATCATCTCGATGCTACGTGCAATCTTTTTAGCTGCATTTCGATCTTTTGCAATATTATCAGCAAGATAGATTTTCATTGTGGGGGTACTTGGGTTTTTTCGGGCGTCTACTATCTCTATTAGCCGCGGGAGACCCTGAGTAACGCTGAGTTCAGCGACTCCTGCATAGTGAAATGTCCGAAGTGTCATCTGAGTGCCCGGTTCACCTATGCTCTGTGCTGCAATTGTACCTACTGCTTCACCTGGCTCCACCAGAGCGCGCTCGTATGAATCAATGACATTATCACAGATTTCATCGAATTCCTTCTTCGTGAGACCAATGTCCGTTACTTTTTCCTCAAGCTCGTCGAGAACCTTCGGCGGGAGTCTGTGCTCATCTCTCAGTTTCAAGAATCGTTTCTCCATGTGCGCTGTAACTGTGCTCTTGGACATCTTTCTATGCCTCCCTACTCACTTTGCT
>JAGLUV010000049.1 GCA_023134215.1 Candidatus Thorarchaeota archaeon
CTATAATCGCCTTCCGGCAGACCGATTTGCATGAGTTGTCAGACAAAGAGTTGTCCTTTAATCCTTGTGAACGATGCAAGAAAGCGGGATGTAATGCAGGACCAGTCGAATTCTTCCCTTGATGATATCGGACTGTGGACGAAGGAGCTATTGAACTAGTCAGAAAAGGGAAAAATGTGCCAGCTCAAGGGCTTGTCACGGGCTCGCGCACCGCACATTTCCCTTGACGACATCGGGCTTAACTTCTGAGATCGGAACGAGATCAGGTGAACCCCGACGCCTTTGGCCGGCATCGTCCTCTGTCCGGTTACATTGTGTTTTAAACCTTACCTTACGTCAGCTACGGGAGCAATAGCTTAGGGATGGTGGGGCGAGTGGGATTCGAACCCACGATCGACGAGTGACTCTTCGTTATGACCCCTTAGTTTCATAAGATCTGGAGCCCGTCGCCATACCGGGCTAGGCCACCGCCCCGAATGCTGATATAGCGGGTCTAGCTTCTGCCGACCCGAAAAGGCGTGAAGTTCGACGTTGATAAGAACCTTTCGCCAGCGATAGCCGTGCAGACAGATTTGGTAATAAGCGGGAGTCATTCTTGTATTGTTATGAGCCCCAACGATAGTAAACTTCGCGGCGTTGCCGGGATTGATGAGGCCGGCCGCGGTCCACTAGTTGGCCCTCTTGTCGTTTGCGGCGTGCTTTTCGAGCAAGAAACGATCCGCGATTTGGATAGCTTGGGAGTAAAGGACTCCAAGATGTTGACTCCAAGGCGCCGAACGCAGCTATTGGAATCAATCAAGCGGCTTGCCAGTAGGATTGAATTGCAGTCCATATCAGCGTCTGAAATCGATAGGTTGAGAGGACAAAAAGTGAATCTGAATGAGATCGAAGTCCGTGCGTTTGTTTCTATTGCCAAATCTTTGAAACCCTCTTCGCTATACTTGGATGCCGCAGACGTGAAGGCGCAACGATTTGGAATTGCGGTTTCCGAGCGTAGCGGTCTGTCTACATTGGGGTGCAAAGTAGTGTCGGAACACAAAGCCGATTCGAAGTACCCTGTTGTTTCTGCAGCTTCTATCGTGGCCAAGGTAGAGCGTGATAATGCCATCAAGCTTCTTCATGAGGAGTTTGGAGATTTCGGCTCTGGCTACCCATCAGATCCAAAGACTATCGAGTTCGTTCGGGGTTTCCTGTCCGACACAGGAAAATTGCCAAACATAGTCCGGCACAGCTGGGAATCAGTCAACAGAATACGAGCCGAACTAAAAACCCAGCAGTTGAGGCTTGGCTAACCTCAGTCTATGTACTTGATCTCTCATCTAGTATCTTCTTGAGGTCACGTGGCTTTTGAATGTCATCTAGTTCATGTTGTCTAATCACTGGCAAATCCGACACGCTCTCTTGTGCATGACCTTCTTCCACAATGATGAGTGCATCAGACTCCGTGATGCTGGAAACGCTCTTCAGAATCCCAACGCGTTTCTGCAGTCCACCGCTCTTTAGTGAGCCAACTCCGGATATCAGCGGAGGCCCTTTCTCCTTTGCTGCCACGTTGAATGGAGCACGGTCAGTCCAAAGCACCTTCATACCTAATCGGTCGAAGAATTCATTCACCTTTATCTCAAGATTCGGTATTTCCATTGGCTTTCCTGGCTCGGTGAGATGCTCTCGTGCCCAGGGCTCATTAAAGACATCAATGGGTATCACAAGATCAGTTTCAAGCACTTTCTCCAAGCGATCAGCAACGTTTGTGCTAATATCCATCTCATCCTTCTCATATGCCAAGATAGCTCGGGCCGAAACTTCAACACATTCAGCTAGTTCCTCTTTGGTCATGCTCTGGGAGAGACGCACCTCTCTGAGCTTTGCACCATCGATTGCTACAAACCGTCCACCCCGCTGGATGAACTCACGAGGCATCTTCCTTTCTGCAATTATGCTATGCAGACTAGTCGGTGCGATAGTGGAAACTCCATATCTCTTGTACACCACGCCAGAGCTGAGCGCGGCTCTCCGAGTTCTCATTCCTATTACGAGCGGAGTAGCATTGAAGAAATGAGCCACAAGCTGAAGCGCAATTGCGTCTTCACTGGTCAAAGAGTCGATGTTGGCCAAGACCTTTACAAGTATGAGTTGGTCTTCCCTACGGGCAACCAAGTCAAAGCAGCTCGGACGCACATCACACTGTGATGATTGACTAAACCCAGCTTCCTCTAGCTGAGTAATCACATCGCGAATGAGCTTGGTTCTAGCCTTGGTCAAAGCAAACGTCTCTCATTCAACCTACGAATGTAACCTTTTCAGGATTCCTGCATGTATATGCAAGGGCATGAATCGTTCACTCTGGCTTTCCGCGATTCGTTTCAGCCGCTATTGTGAATCCTATGCAAGTAGTGGATGGCAATTTGCGACGTAATACTTGCACCTGAGGTCTTGCCAGTCGGTCATTCATTTTCCATCCCGGGAGTTCATCCCATCCTAGGTCAACATCTCCTACGATTAGATGTTGAATGAGAAACAGCTCCACTTTGTTACCTCCCACGGTGTGTATTCCTGGCCCATAGCCAATGCGTCTTAGAATCACTATTGGCAGCCATATCTCACCATGGAACTTCCGCGGAACAATCTCTCCGAGTTTCGCGATTTCCTCTTTGTGAAACGCCGAGGTTTCGCCATTGCGCGTTGTATATTGGGGGGATTCTGCAGCGATTAACTCCTTGAGAGAAACCCTCCCTTCGGGCAAGTCATCATTGATGGAGTCTATGTCACGTTCCAGCAGTTTATCGATGTTCGAACCCACTTAATGACCCCCATCATCCTGTAACTCGTACAACAACCATCATGTGATCCTTCTCCAGCGGTTCAAGATTCACCATTTCTACAATCTCAAGACCGTAGTTGTCGAGTGTGGATATCTCCTTGTTGTAAACTGTCCTAACATCAGATGTTGAATCAATGCTGCGCGCCTTGATAGCAATCATACCCCACGCTCCATTCGAACAGAATGCACTAAGATTCTCAAAAAGAATTCTCGCTTGATCCATCTGAGCGACATCTTGGTAGACGACATCAATAGGGCCTGCCACTAGAGGAGAATATTTGGTTGGGTGTCTGGCATCGCTGACGATTGGGAACACGTTAGTCCTAGTTTCGCTCAGCTGGAGCAATTTTCTTGCAACCCGTGGTGAAAACTCCACAGCGTAGATAATGCCACGCGGTCCTACAATATCAGAAACATGACTCACTGTGGTTCCCGAGGCAGCTCCCAAGTAGAGCACTCTGGAACCTGGTTGTATTGGCATCTCCTTTAGGCCCTTCATAATGGATGCTGCCAACTTTGACCGTCTTGGCATCCAGAGTCGAAATTCACCATCTTCTCCTTTAATCAACTTCTCACCATAAACACTTGCACCCGGAACTAACGAGCGCGTGGCGAGCGATGATCTCTCTCCAGTCCTGATTGTGAAAACCCCGGGTAACCGGTGCTCCTCAATCTTTGCTATCACCTAATTTCCCCACTTTCTTCTCTTTCCGGGGCTGTGATCCCTTTTTCCTCGTTTCTTCTGTGGGCGTCTGTCGGGCTTCTTAGGTGGCTTGGGAGGAGGGGCCTCCGGATACAGTCGTTGAATCTCTTCAACCCTTTTATTGAATTGCGCCCTAAGATCTTCACCAATATTTCTCTTGGAATATGCATCAATGCGCGCTGCAATGGATAACTTGCCCGCCAGTGCTCTGGCAATCTTTCCTCTCTGCCAGTATGGCGCAGTATGTATATCTGCCACTTGGAAAATCACGCCATGTTTCGGGGGACTAGCCCCGGTTTTCAGACTTCGGAAGAGTGCCTTCTCGGCTCCAAAGATTTGTACGGCACTCGATGGTTTGCGTGCCAACTCCATGAGCGAGCCTGCAAGACTGATGAGTCGAGCTCCAACAAGAGGACCGACGAGTGCAGTGACATTCGGTGCGAGAGTGTCCATGAGGTCCGATAAATACTCCTCCAGTTCATGCCTCATTTCATGGAGGTCTTCAATTCTCTCTGCCAATTTCCGGAGGATGACAATGTCTGCATCCTGAAACTCAGCACCTGTGTCCTTATCCAAACTCTCCATAATCGACTTGATTTGCGAGGTCGATAGACCTGAGGCGACAAGAGCCCCCTTATTGATTTGTGACCTTCCACCACAGTTCTTCACAGTTTGGACAAACTGCTTGTTGTCTTCAACCAACCTACTGAGCGAAGGATGATGGAGTGAGTAAATTTCCCGAAGCCGCATTGTGAGCACATTGATTGACTTGTCAATCTCGCCAATGGTGTCCACCGCATGTTTCACGAGAATATCCTTCTCTTCGCTGGCCTCAACCACTGTGGCTTTTGCAACGATCAGTGCCACATCTCGTCTGAAAGAAGAAACTTCTTCTGCGGAGCCGACCTTTCCACTCTCAATAAGGTACGTATCCTCACCGTTTCTGAATCCAGTCACTACATCAGGCTTCTTGTCAACTCTCACCGGAATCTTTGTTGCTTGTGAAAGTGCTCGTGCCAGCGTTAACCCATCAACAAGAATCTCGTCGATTTTGAGCTTTTCCAAACTCTTCAAGACTGCTTTCAAAGAATCTGATGAGCTTCCGTCATTGACCGCCATGATGTTCGAGGAGGCGAGCTCAGTGTCGGGGTAAGCAAGCTGTTCAACAACGACTTTGCTCTCTGCGTCTAGCACGAAGATCCCGAAAGATGTGAGAGTGAGATAGACTGTCACCATTAATCATCTCTGAGGATGACTCTCCATGCAATACTCGGATAAGTGTGACGCTGCATCAGCGGAGCTCCTGAATGACTGCCATTGAGCTTATTACACAACATAGAGCATTATTTTGACAGGTGACCGCTTGAAGATACAAGGCTATTGGTTGGCTTCCGGGATTCTAGGCGTCACAGGCGCAATCATGAAGCGCGTTGGCGTTTCAGGTGCAGACGCGATTGTTACGAAGTCTATTGGTCCCGCTCCAAGAAAGGGACATTCTGGCCCAATCTTGGCTACATCGCATGGTGGACTTCTCAATGCCGTGGGATTGACAAACCCCGGAATTGAAGGTTTCAGGGATGAAATTTCAATCCTGAGAAACTCCGGAATCCCCATTGTATTGAGCATCTTTGGGAGCACTATAGACGAAATCACCGAAGTTGCCATGAAAGGGCTCGAACTGAAACCAGATGCTTTCGAGCTTAATCTGTCGTGTCCTCATGCGGAGATTGGACAGATAGCCCACGATCCTGACCTAACATTCAGATACGTCAAGTCTGTAAAGGATGTAGTTGATCGTCCAGTCTTTGCCAAAATCACTCCAAATGCCTCCGATGTCGTTTCTGTAGCAGCGGCTGCAGAACGCGCAGGAGCGGATGCTGTGGTTGCTATCAACACTGTGCGTGGAATGAAGATCGATATCTATCAGAAGCGCCCGGTGCTTGGCAACAAGGTAGGCGGACTCTCCGGGCCACCAGTATTCCCGATTGCAGTGAGATGCGTATATGATCTTTACAGAGAGCTCTCAATACCAATAATCGGAGTTGGCGGTGTTACGTCATGGGAAGACGCAATCGAGATGCATTTGGCCGGTGCAAGCGCAATCCAAGTGGGTACAGCTGTACTTGACAGTGTCGATGTTTTCTCTCACATCAAGCAGGGTGTTGCAGAGTATCTCCATGATGAGGGAATCTCAACAATCTCCGAGATTGTCGGGGCAGCTACGAGGTCGTAGTAATGGATATCGAGAAACTGATGGGAACCCCCACGACAGTCCAGGTTTCTAAGACAATCAGTGAGAACAAGAAAGCACGTACTCTAGTCTTTGAGCTACCTGAGGCTAATCACCAATTCAAGCCCGGACAATTTCTCATGTGTTGGATTCCAGGAATCGATGAGATTCCAATGAGCATATCGCTATGGAATCCGCCAGAAGTCGGTGTGACAGTGCTTCCGATTGGCGAAGCAACCCGAGTGCTCTCAGCTCTCTCCACAGGTCAGAGATTTGGGGTTAGGGGCCCATTTGGTTCTGGTTTTTCCCTTCAATGTGAACGGGCTCTAATCATAGGTGGGGGAATAGGAATGGCGCCTCTAAGACCGCTGGCGTATCAGTTGCGTGA
>JAGLUV010000005.1 GCA_023134215.1 Candidatus Thorarchaeota archaeon
TTCAAGAACACCTCGAAGTAGTAGAGAATCGTCGACGGGTCGATGATAATGGAAGCAAGATGCGCGTAGGCTAGAAAGAAGCCGTACACAGCGAATATCGGATAGAGTATTGGTCCTCCGCTGATAATTAGGAGAAGAATGACTACAGCCAGCTTGCTCTTTGTGGGGTCTAGCAGGGAGATTGGGATGGTTTCGTCATCATCAAATCTGAAGTAGTAGCTAATAAGAAAAGATGGCGTTCTAATCCTAATCAGCTGAAGAATCTGGATGCTCAATTGTATTGTGAGCAGAGATATTGTGTGTAGCAACATGTAGCTAAGAATAATCGCGTTGATGAACGGTAAATCATCGGTGAATATCTGTAGACTCTCAATCACACCAAGCAGGACGAAGAAATTAATGACCAACAGCAAGAAGTGAGCCAAAGCCCCTTTGACGATTTGCCCTCTCTGAACCATTGGCACCAGCCTATGTCTGGGAGTATTCTACGTCGTCTTAAAGGGTTTCGATTGAGCTGAACCATGGAATCCTGGCTCCATCGGACCCAACTTCTTCTGTTTCTCAATCGCCCTGAGAACCAGCTCAGTAAATAGCGTGTCTACATTTGCTCCGCTCTTGGCTGAAGTTTCATAATGTAGAACATCCAACCACTCCTTCACCATGTCACCTGCTTCAGGCGGCACAAGTCTATCCGGCCTGTCAATTTTGTTGGCAACCACAGCAACAACGGCATTGGGACAGACTGTGATGAACTTCGTGAACCACTCGCCGATATCCAGAAATGTTTGCGGACGAGTAACATCGTAGACAATTATTCCCATCGACGCGCCGGCCATGTAACGGCGACGCAGTTCATTGTACGTGGGTTGTCCTGCCAGATCCCATAGAACAACTCTTGCTGTAATCTTATGTCCCTCAGGCGAGTCGACCTCAACTGTCTTGAGCGCGAAGGTCGTGCCAATCGTCATGATGTACTGCTCATTAAAGCTGTCCTCTGTGTATCTCTTAATGCAACTAGTCTTACCGACTGCCCCGTCCCCTAGGGCAACCAGCTTAAACATGTGTGAAACTGGTTCAGAGTTCAACTTCTTACCGTCCTAGATTCCGCTCTTGTGGATTCCCAATCTTTAACATTTAATGCTTCTGTGCGTGTGTCCTCCCAATCCCGTGGGTATGCGTTGATACCCGTCAGACAAAGCCTTTTTTGCTGGAATTCTCTCAATCTGATATCAATACTGAATAGGTGAAACCTATGGCAGAGCAGTTCCTGAGTCGACTTACTGAGATAGAATCCAGCATCGCCTCACTGGGCGAAACACTCAAGCGCATGGTAACGCTCCTAAGCGCACTTAACGAAATCAAGTCTGAAGTCCGGATAGCAACGGAGCAAATCATGACTGCTATCCAGACAATCCCTCAGACCCAAGCGCAAGCGGGGGTTCAGGAGGCGACACTAGCGACTATCAGAGGCGACCTGGCAAGCCTCAATACTTCAGTCAACTCAGCCTTGGAGAGTTTCCGCCAAGAGATGCAAACGATGGTTCAGAACATTCCTGTTCCCGCTTCTGCGCCGATTGCTGCTCCCCCCACAACTCCCACTCCAGCACCCGCACCTACACCCGCACCTGCCCCAGCTCAAGTTGCTCCTGCACCAGTTGAAGCTCCGATTGTGACGAGCGGGTCATTGTCACCCCATGGAAGCATGGGGATTGCCGCTCAGCTTGAAGCAATAGTCGCAACATTGAAGATGGGCTGCAAGGCTGGGACCGTTTTGGATCAGATGGCTTCCTCGAAAGCGGAGATCATCAAGATTGTACCGAGTGATCCGATAATGGTGAAAATTGACAAGTGGAATGGTATCGTGGCAGCTGTACCCCGTAGAAAGGAACTACAAGCCCGAGATATATTGAAGATAAAGAAGGAAATGAAGAAGGAAATTAAGCGCTACCAGCCGGCTTAGTCATCGCTTCCGCTATCTGCAATCATCTTCATCGTGGCCAGAACTCGGATAACGTCAGTGGTTGTTACTATCCCAGTGATGGAGTCACCAACAACCACAGGAATGTGCCTTCTTCCACTCTGATGCATAAGGGCGATGAGCTGCCCCAGGTCTGCTTCAGGGCTTACGGTGACCACAGGAGTCGTCATTATGTCTGCGAGCACCATCGTTTGATAGACCTCCTCTGAGAGAAGGTGTGCTCCGATTATGTCATGTTGTGCTACAATGCCTGCCAGAACATCTGCCTTTGTCACAACAAGACAGCCAATGTCTTCTGCAGCCATTACTCGAGCCGCATTAGTCACTGGAGTTGACGCTTCCGCGGTTATGATCATCTTGGTCATGAAGTCACTCACTAGCACTTTGGTTCTCTCCTGCTGATCATTGATAATTTGGTGAATGTCACATGGCTAGGTCACTACGTTGACCCAAGCCTCTCTTAAGAACAATCTCAGCAACTTTGGTGAAGACATCAGCAACCTTGGCTCCGGTCTTTGCGGAGGTTTCGTAGTAGTCGGCTTGGAACCAATCCCGTAACATCCATCCGGGCTCGACTGGCACAATTCTCTCTTCTTCCAAGTCGATCTTATTTGCAGCGACGATGACTGCCGCGTCAGGACATGTTTCACGAAACGCTTCGAACCAATTATTGCAACTCATGAAGGTTTCTGGCCTGGTGACGTCGTAGGCTATTACTGCAGCGGATGCACCCTTCATGAATTGGCGTCTCAACTCGCGATAAGTTGCTTGACCGCCCATGTCCCAAATTACGAGTCGCACATTGCGCTTCATACCGTCTTCGCCAACGACAGTAACATCCTTGGAGGCAAAAGTGGTTCCAATTGTCTGCTTGTATTCTTCATCGAACGCATTCTCAGTGAACCTTCTGAGAAGTGAAGTCTTGCCAACAGAGGCCTCTCCTAGCAATACCACTCTATACTTGAACCCGGTGCTTGTGTCATCAACATCAACCGCTGATGGTTGCATCTCAGTCATTCGAATGGTACCCCGTAGATGAATGCAAATTTGGTGCTCTAAAACAAGCGCTCTCGGGTTGTTCTTATATCTTTTCTGCGGGGATTCTCGTCACTACTAGATGGGGATTATATCGCCCAAATACCGTTTCTTGGCAACTCCATCTCGAATGCGACCACTGGCATTCCAATGCCAAAATTATCCAACACCTCTGGTGAAACCTCGCCAAAGACACCTACGGGCTCTCCGTTCATCAGGATTTTCCCAGATCTTCCGTCTATGAACTCGGGAGTCTTTTCAGCAGCGAACTCGATTCCGCTGCCAAGACCCAAGTTCCGTAGAATGAATCCCATCTCCGTGAGCATCTCGGTGATATTAACACGAGTGTCAACGATCAAGCGGCACACATGTGGAACCTGTTTCGCTCGTGTTCGTTCCCTTTCATCAGGTATGACAACATCTCCCACTTCAAAGACTCTCTGAGGATAATCTGCGTGCTGATTCTGAGAGGCAAAATCGAGCAGCACTGGCAAGAGCGAGTTTCTAAGAACCGAGTAATCTCGGCTCTTTGGGTTCCCGGTGACAGTCAGTGGTCTATTCCTTAGCATTTTGATATTCAAAATCTCAGGCGATGTCATGACATAGCTTTTAATTTCTTGATACCCCGTGCCAACCAATAGGTCTCTAACCTTGTTCTGGAGCCGAGTGATTGGCAGCAGTTTCCCTGAAGTTGATGTTTGTGGTGTAGACGGTTTAATTCTATCGAAACCATATCCTATTGCCACATCCTCTATCAGATCAACTTGGTGAAGAACATCAGTGCGATATGC
>JAGLUV010000050.1 GCA_023134215.1 Candidatus Thorarchaeota archaeon
AGTCAATTGATTAGGAGTGATCCTGTAATCGGAAATCACTGCAACGAGCCTGTTTTCTATTGGCTTATGAATATAGTAGGCAAGGGCATCCGAGGGATTCTTGCTAGCGTTTTCAACTATCGTCATCTTCGCCCTTTCCAAATCCTTCTTTGTGTCAATATCTATCCACCATGGCTGGATGTTCTTCCTCATTTTTGGGTCATAGTTCTCAATCTCCGAGATATCGAAGACTTCGACATCTCCAGTATTAGCAGCGCTGCCAATAGCATCTGCAAGTTCGGTCCGTCCCTCATCTAACGTTTCTTCTAAGTAGGAAAATATCTTTGGCGTGCAGAGGAATATACCAGTATCTATGCAATTCGATTCCTCAAGATCCTTCCCTATATCAATGACCTTTCCATCCTTTTCCAGAACTCTAGTATCCCCGGGTAAAGGTTTTCGCTTGTCGACAGCAAGGGTAACTGAATGGTCTGCATCTCGATCAACGAGTTCTCTCAGTATGCAACCATCAAAAATATGGTCTGCCATCAGCAAGACAAACTTTTCCTTCAAGGAATCCTTAGCAAGGAGAACGGAGATTCCGTTACCTTTTTGCCATTCTCTGTTTTCGATATAATCTATCTCTACACCATACCTACTGCCATTTCCCAGCTTCTCTCGGATTCTATCCCCAAGATATCCTATCACAACCGTGAATTCGTCAATACCTTCTTGCCTTGCTGTGAGTATTACCCTTTCTATTAGGGACAAGCCTAGAAGCCGAACTAGGGGTTTGGGCTCCTCTCCAGTCACGTGATAGAATCTGCTGCCTCTACCCGCAGCGATCACAAGGGCTCTCATCTTTCACGCTTTCCTTGTATGAATTCCTCTACCATATCTCTTGCTACATTGTCTGGAAACTGGCGGGGTGGATGTTTCATCGTGTAAGCAGAGATCGAGACCAATGGACCCCCAATTCCCCTATCCAGCGCCAACTTGCAACATCTAATTGCATCAATCGTGCACCCCGCAGAGTTTGGCGAATCCTCCACACTCATCCTCAATTCCAAATTCATAGGAACATCGCCAAAAATCCTACCTTCCATTCTCAAGAAACAGAGCTTGCTATCGAGCTGCCAAGGAACATAGTCCGAGGGACCGATGTGAATATTATCCGCCTCAAGCGGCTCTTCTAGTATTGACTGAATGGCTTCCGTTTTTGAAATCTTCTTCATTTTCACCCTCTCGCGGGACAACATATTCAAGAAATCTGTATTGCCGCCGGTATTCAATTGATAGGTTCTATCCAGCTTGACCCCCCTATCCATAAAGAGCCTTGCAAGTGTTCTATGCGTGATTGTAGCCCCGATCTGTGACTTGACATCATCACCTATCAAGGGGAGATTTCTCTGTTCGAATCTTTCTGCGTATTCCTTGTTAGAAGCGATGAATACGGGAATACAGTTTATGAGCGCCACACCTGCCTCCAAGCAACAATCCGCATAGTACTTTGTTGCCTTCTCTGAACCCACAGGAAGATAGTTCATACAGATTTCTGCTCGGCTTCGTCTAAGAACATCTACAATGTCCTGTTCTCTTTCATCCGATATCACAAAAGTGCGGTCCTCTGGATACTCCATCATATGTTCGGCTACCCCATCCAAGACCTTGCCTTTGACCACATCGACGCCAGCGCTAGAAACATCTCCGTAAAACACCTTGGTGCAGTTTGGTGGTGCGAAAATCGCTTGCGAAATGTCCTTCCCAACCTTGCGTTTGTCGATGTCAACCGCCGCTACAATTTCTATATCACCTGGTTGATAGCCTCCAATATCCCAGTGCATTAGACCGATCCTGTCTTCCGGATTCTTGTTCTTATAGTAGTAGATGCCCTGTACTAGGGAGCTTGCGCAATTTCCAACGCCAACTATAGCTATCCTAGTTTTTTCCATCAAGCCGCCTCCCCCGAAAGCGAGTCAGAAATTTCGCCTCGGTACAGTGAAACGAGACAATTATTCGCTTAACCAAGCTAATTGTAAGTTAAAGCGAATATTTATAACTATCCAAACCATAGCATAGTCCCATGGAAGAGGTGGATGGAATGCCTAATCACCAGGAGTTAGTGACAAAGCTCACGGAAGAAATAACTTCCAGGGAGTACTCCTACCAGACCAAAACAATCTACACCTCAGTGGTAAAGCGATTCCTAGACTCGGGAAAGAATCCAAGGGATTTCCTTCTTTCGTACTCCGACAAGAGTCCATCAACGATCAGGGTAGTTTATTTTGCATTACAATTCTATCATGAGAATGTACTTCACAAGAAATTCGATGAAAGGGTCCCACAGATAAGAAGAGAGGAAAAGTTGCCAGTAGTGCTGGACAGGGAGGAAATAGCAGAGATGGTCGGTGTGACGAAAAACCAGAAACACAGACTTGTTCTTATGCTGCTGTACTATGCAGGACTACGACTTCACGAGGTCATCGATTTACAGTGGGAAGACATAGATTTCGAGAAAGACCTGATACACATCAAGAAGGAGAAGGACGAGAGGGAGAGGAATGTATTCCTTCATCCAAAGCTTGAACGAATGCTGACAGTATATGGAAAGAAAGCACACGGCCCCATCCTTATGTCAAACAGAAACAAGAAATATAATAAGAAAACAATTCAGCAAATAGTTCGGAGAGCCTCTGAAAAGGGGAAAGTGAGAAAGAGGGTTACGCCGAATACTTTGAGACACTCTTTTGCAACTCACTTACTAGCTAGCGGAGCGGATATCAGGGATATCCAGCAATTACTTGGACACAAGAACTTGCAGACAACTCGAATATACGCTCATCTGGCAACTAAGGATATCAAGAAGTTAGCGGCTTTGCTATGACCGAATAGAGTTGTCTATAAATGTCGTGATCGATGACTTCTGACTTCTTCCCTATTCTCCCTCGCCCTTGGTTTATGATGGAAAGTGTCTGTCTTTGTCGTTCTTGATAATGAAGTCTGATGTTTCGTATGCCCGAATGACGTATTCACAACAAGGATTATAAGCCCAGAAGCAGCTCTTGTATCGACGTTGCGGAGGTGGACATGAAGAGGTTGAGCCTGATTGCTGCTGCATTCGTATTCACGAGTGTCTTGTTCGTCGGTGTGATTCTTCTTCCAGAAGCAAGGGCAACTACGCGCTACGTGGGAGGGGCAGGTCCCGGGAACTACTCGACGGTACAGGCGGCGATAGATGATGCAGATCCTGGAGATACAGTATATGTCTACAGCGGGACATACTATGAGCATGTCATAGTCAACAAGACCCTGTCTTTGGTGGGTGAGGACAGGAACACGACGTTCGTGGATGCCAGCTGGGTCGGTGATGCCATATATGTGAGTGCTGATTGGGTCAATATCACTGGATTCAATGTGAGTCACGGTGGGGTGAACCCCCTCGATGGAGGCATTCAACTCGATTCGGTCGGGCATTGCACCGTCACTGGCAACATCGCATACGAAAACGCTCGTGGCTTCATTCTTTCCTACACCAACAAGAGCACTCTGCATGGCAATACTGCGATCAGGAATTGGGACTACGGAATCTACGTCACTGACTCCACTAACAATACGATCAGGGACAACAACCTCGTGGACAACTACCACAGCGGCATCCGTGTTATGGCCTCAAACGATAATACGATCACTCACAATATTCTCCTGGAGAACTATTATGGAATACACGTCGGCTACTCGAGGAACATCACGATAAACCTCAACGAACTCGTAGGAAACGATGACTATGGCATCCACGTCTCTTATTCCACGGGAATCCTGGTCAAGGATAACAACGCATCGGACAACTGGGCCGGCATCCGGTCCTGGTCCCTCACAGACTCAACCATTCTCAACAACACCGTTGTGGGGAGCTGGTACTATGGCATCGCTCTCAGAAGTTCAAGCAACGTTACCGTTACAGGGAACAACGCCTCGAACAACAGGGATGGCGCTTCGATATACTCCTCATCGCGCTCACTCTTTATGGGAAACACCTTCTCCTCGAATAGTCGGTTCGGCATCCACGCGCAAATCTCCTCCAATATTACATTCATAGACAACAACATCTCGTTCAACGACTGGGGCGCTTTGGCAGAAGGGTGCCTCAACATCACTTTCACGGCAAATGCCTTCCGCAACGATGGCATATTCCTGATGGGCAAC
>JAGLUV010000051.1 GCA_023134215.1 Candidatus Thorarchaeota archaeon
GGGCGGGATTTCAGCCTTGACGAGCTCAAGCATATAATGTCGAATGTTGAAGCTGATCTGGTAATCGATCAAGTGAATGAATTCCGCGAGTTATGTGAGAACGCAGAGGAAGTCCTCTACCTGATGGACAATGCCGGAGAGGTTGTTCTTGATATCATTCTGATAGATGAAATCAGGAAGGTTGGACCAAAGGTGGTAGCCGTTGTGAAGGGAGGCCCAATCCTGAACGATGCCACGGTGGTAGATGCGGATGAGGTAAATCTTTCCAAACATGCGGATGAAGTTATCGACACAGGAGCCGCAGCCATCGGCGTCAACCTTGAACGCAGCTCTAACGAGTTCAAGCAACGGTTCTTGTCAGCAGAGCTTATTGTGGCTAAAGGGATGGGAAACTTCGAGTCATTAACAGAGTTTGAGCCAGCTTGTCCAGTAATTCATATAATGAGAACAAAGTGCAATCCGGTTGCGCAACATGTGGGGTGTTCTCGAAACAAGAATGTCGTGATGATACGACGTCTCTAGAGCATTACTTCATGTCTTCGCTGTATGGTCTAAGCGCCTTGGCAAGTGGAGCAGACTCTACAAACTCTACGTTCAACTCTGGTATCTCTAAGCTTAGTTGATGTCTTAATCGCTTCATTCCGGGCGCTTCTGACACGAATGCGCCAAGCTCGATTGTGTTTAGGTTCTCTTCATGTGCAAGCAGTCTAATCTCCGGTGACAGTTCGCCTGTGATAATAGTTCCAATATCTTGCTGTTTGGCGCTGAGGATTTCTGGCATGTCAATGTAAAAACCTGGACTCACAAGTATCCTCCCAACATCCCCGTCAAGGTCTCCAGCAAACAGGACCGTGTCGATGTTCAGTTTCTCTGATACGTAGTTAACCAAACGAGAGTGGTTCATCGCACTAGGCGATTCACATTCTCTCCCAATCGGGACCATCTGATTGTAGTCCCCATAGGTCATGAATTCACGCTCATTGCTTAGATCGAGGGATTCCACAAGGCTGTCACTAAGACCGCCCTTTACACCAATCCACGCGCTCCCAATCACATAGGATGAGATGTAATTCTTGGCTAGGAGTCTGGCCCGGATGAGATCTAGGCCTGTGAGACGGTCAACTGCAAAAGGAAACAGAGGTCTGTGAGTGACAAGCAGATTCGCTTTGCTTTGCGATGCATTCGCAACAACCTTTGCCGAAGCGTACGTGGCTATGGTGGCTCTGTTTATGGTGGTCTTTGCTTGGTCTCTCTCAGTCTGAGGTCCAACCTCCACCCGACTCTCACGACCCTGAAAGGTGAACTCCTGTGGCGCAATATCCTTGAGGTACTTCACAATGTCCCGAAGAGTAGTCATGCTCAACACCAAACTGCGATTGAGGTAAACCTCTTGCTGAAGAACTCTTCGACTTAGTCGTCATATCCTTCTACGTGGATAATCAGGATTCCTCTTGTGGCTCTATGTGTATTAGTAGTAAAGACGCAAAGTTCTGTTCCGCATCGAAGTAGAATTGACCTATCACAAGATAGAGGTCGGTCTTTCCAAGCTCAGCCTCTTCAACGGCGAAAATGGCGTCTGGACTGGGATCAACAGAGAAGTAGACCCACATTGTCACCTCGACCGGAGGACAACATGTACACAATGGAACGTATTGGTGCATCTGGAATCCATCGACTCGTCTTTGAAGGATACTGCCATTAACTTCAACAAACAGACCATTGTACTTCTCACCGAAATTTGTGAGCTCGAAGAGGTTCGTTGCAGTTCTATTCTCTGGAATCTCGTCGAAGTATTTCTCTCCTACAACATCGTTTATCCAGTCGTCACTATGTGTGGCGTCAACCACAATCATTGGCGTGATGATAAGCAGTATAATGGGTAGAATGAGGGGGATTGCAGACATCTTGAATCCCATCTTGCTTTCGTTTGAAGTTGCCGCACATACCTGGCACGTTCTTGCTTCCGGATCACGATATTGCCCCACTACTACAGCTATCCCAGCAAACAAGAGGATTGGTCCGTTGATTAGCGACATCAGAGTGTCGAACTGAATCCGGAATACGAGGATAGTAACGCCTAGGGCAATCAGTAACCAACCGTGATTGGCTCTCGTTCCAACAGGCTTCACAGTAACACCCCTGCAAGACCATTTACGAAATAGCCGAT
>JAGLUV010000052.1 GCA_023134215.1 Candidatus Thorarchaeota archaeon
CTTTACGCGCGTCCTCAGGTAGATTCTATCTCTCGGCTTCTATCTCTTCCAATGTCTTGCCTTTTGTTTCAAGCGGCTTAGCAGCCAATGCAATCAGTGGAATAAGCATCAGGAGACCACCGACTATCCAGAAGCCTGCCATATCTGCAAACATTGCTAGTAGAACTCCTGACAATAGAGGTCCAACAACATATCCGAGTCGAGCTCCAGTCACACAAACTCCTACACTCGTCGCCCTCACTTCAGTTGGGAATATCTCTGCAAGGTAGACATAGATCCATGTTAGGACCATGGACATGAAGAAATACATTCCCCAGTAGAACGTGGGCATCCCTGTCATTCCTAGTCCGATGTAGCTTATCACAGAACCAAGTGAACCAAGTATGAGTACAATTGTCCTCCCAATTTTGTCTAGCAGTATACCTGATATGAGAGCACTTACTGGCAACAGCAATCCGCCGATGGTAAGAATTGAATTGAATTCCGCGTCTGTCATGCCCAGTGGACCTGTGAAGAATTCTCCACCAAATGTAGTTGCCATCTTGAAGGAAATCGTCCAAGTGAGATAAACAAGCGTTGCGATGATTATGTATTTTCGGTCCTCAGGTCTAAGTTTCCTTAGAGCTTCCATAATACCAAGTCGCTTCTTACCACGTGCTTCTTCTGTGTCCTTCCATCTCTGCGTGTCCTTAATGAAATAGAGCAGAATGAAGAGGACAATCATCATAAAGAACATAACACCGTAACCCATCCGCCACCCATAGGAGTCGATGATGGTTGGCCCCAATATTGCCCAAATCGGAATCACTCCAATGAGAAATGCCGCACTGCCATACATACCTCGTTTCTTTGCAGGTGCTTCTTCTGATATTGGAATTTCCCACAGATTGGATGTAGTTCCCATTATCATGACTGAATAAATGAGTAGGAATACATACAGATCCGTGGTCAAGAACACGATCATGAGTGCTGGAACGCCCATTATTAGGACAAGGAGCATCATTCCTTTTCGTCTTCCATACGCATCAGCATACCAGCCAATGAAGAAAACTCCAAACACAATGATACCAAAGATGCCCTGAAGGGTTGCAAACTCGCTTCGTGCTACTTCATCAGCGATTGCTGGCCACCATTCATCAAGGATGTTGGGTATTGCTTTTGTTTCAATCATTGAGAGCCAGGTGTCCATACTGCTGACCAAGCCCATGACTAAAACTAGGAATATCAAATTATTTTTCGATATTTTTGGTGATTGTTCACCGCTTTCCATATCTCTCTCTCCATGTAGTTGAGTAAACGTAGCTTTGATGATTCATGAATGCTCTATTATATTCTCCTTATCTATGGGAAATGTTCATTTTCGTACATCTTTCGCTCCTGAAGCCCTGTCACATATTCTTGCCGAATCCGCCACACCATCACGCTTATCACTAAGTTCACCACAGTTAACTATCATGAAGAAGTACGATATCATCGTCATCGGTTCAGGTGCGGGCATGCATCTCGCATCCGCGGCTTATCAACGCGGGATGAAAGTGGCTGTGATAGAGCATGGACCAATGGGGGGCACCTGTCTGAACCGTGGATGCATCCCGACCAAGATACTGACGTACGTCGCAGATCTGATTGTTCAGACTGAACATGCTAACGAGTTGAATATCACTGCCAGAGTTGAGTCAGTGGACTTCAAGGGTATAATGGACCGCATGCGTCATGACGTTAGAGGTTCCAGTCAGGCGCAAGGTGAAGGAGTTGACGCCGCAGAGGGTTTAGACTGGTACAAGGAAACAGGCGAGTTTGTTGGCGATTACATCATCAAGGTTGGAGATGAGGAAATCAC
>JAGLUV010000053.1 GCA_023134215.1 Candidatus Thorarchaeota archaeon
TCAAAAATATCGAGGTAGAGCACTCTGCATGGCTTTTTCTTCTGAAGGTACATCACTGCCGTTACAACGTCATTGAAGATGCAGAAGCCGGAAGCCTCACTTCTATGAGCATGGTGAAGTCCGCCTGAAATGCAGAAAGCATTGGATGCTCCCTTTACAATCTCCTTCATCCCATCGAGGGTTGCTCCAACATACCTCGCCGCCGCATCGTAGATTCTAGGAAATGTTGGATTATCCACTATCCCTAGGCCGTACCTAGCATTGATGGAATCGCTATCTCCACACTCCACAACTGCATCTATGAAATCAGGAGTGTGAAACATCTCTAGATCCGCTCTCTCTGCTACTTTTGGCTCGATCAATTGTACATTATCCATGAGCCCAAGCTGTTCCGATAGCAGATGAGTCAGCTTTAGCCTATCAGGCTTCAGCGGGTGTTCCTTCTTGAACTCGTATTGAAGCAAAGCATCTGAATACGGGTAGACAAGCTTTCCTTTCATCGTGGGTTCCTACTGAGAGAGGTTTCGCTTTCTTTTCGTTAAGCAGGCGTAGATCAGAAGAATTCGCGAAGCAACATTCCAACTATGCTCCCTAACAACGATGCGAAAGCCACCATGAAGATATAGACTGTAGTTAAGAGGGCCGCACTCATCAAGAATTCACTGATGTCACCAGACTGTGTGTAAAAGCCCGGGGCTACAAGGAACGCCATAATGAATATCGCGAAGAAGATGACTGTAAGCAATGAGCCTCCTATCGCCCTTCCCGCACTTGGCATTAAAAGGCCAATCGGAATGGCAGCCAATACTGGAAGGACAATCAGGTAGATTGAAGATTGCTCCAGAACCGAGATTACAATCCAAGAGTAAATATTCGCGTCCATAAGACCAACAAGAAGGGGCACAACGATGAAGAGCAGATTGTCCCGACTGGTTTCCTTCATTGTCTTGCCTAGAAACTGGACCATGGGTACAGGACGTTTTTTCCCTCTCCTGCGAGCTTCAGGAGCGGGGGGAAGTGGCTTCATAATGCCTGGTTGTGCATCCTCATCTTGATCGGGGTCTTCTACTCTATACTTCGTATCCTCGTCCATTTTCTTCACTCGCATTGAAGTTCCGGTAACACTCAGAATAAAGTCTTCGCATTACGCAACTCGTGTATGACCGCAAGTGCTATCAGTGAATTGCATGAATTCCAAGTAAAAGGGTGTTCTTGACATGGTGCAGCATGATTCCGAAGAAAAACCGTTGATCGAAGAAGATGGTTCGGAGGCTTCTCTAACACGCAGACGCAAGATCGAACACATCGAAATCTGTCTGGACGAGGATGTTCAGTGTAGAGTACCCACTATGTTTGCTGACATTGAATTCGTGCATAATGCATTGCCCGAAATTGACAAGGACAATATCGACCTCACAACCAACCTTCTGGGGCTGAGAGCTTCGGCGCCGATTATTATTGCTGCAATGACCGGTGGCCACCCTCAAACTTTTGAGGTTAACAAGAAACTCGCTCAAGCAGCTGAAGAGCTGAAGATTCCAATTGGAGTCGGGAGTCAACGCGCAGCAATTGAGGATTCAACCCTTGCAAACACGTTCAAGGTAGTTCGTGAAGAGGCACCTTCTGTACCAATCATCGCAAATATCGGCGCAACTCACGTGAAGGCAGCTCAAGAAGCTATCGAGATGATTGACGCGGACATTATCGCGATTCATCTTAATCCACTTCAAGAGGCTGTGCAACCGGAAGGCGATTGCAACTCTATTGGAGTGCTTGGACACATCAGAGCCATCGTGGATTCAGTGGATATTCCAGTCATGGTAAAGGAAACCGGAGCTGGGATCTCTGGCGAGGTCGCTCGCAGTCTTGAGGAGGTAGGCATTGATGCAGTGGATGTTGGAGGCGTCGGAGGAACAAGTTGGGCTGCCGTAGAGTACTTCCGAGCAGTGCGGGACGGCGAGGAAATCAAAATCCAATTAGGTAGCGATTTCTGGGATTGGGGAATTCCTACGGCTCTAAGTGTCATCATGGTTGTTGATGCTACTGAGCTTGATGTGATAGCGACGGGCGGAATAAGAACCGGGCTTGATGTTGCCAAAGCTTTGAGTCTGGGAGCCGTTGCCGCGGGAGTAGCTCAACCACTGCTGAGACCCGCAGTTCGCGGGACAGTTGCAGACGTAATTGATGAGGTCGAAAAGATCATCGAGGGTCTGAAAGTTGCAATGTATCTCACTGGTTGTGAGGCCCTTGAAGAATTAAGAACGAAACCAATGGTAATCACTGGTAACCTTCTAATTCACCTACAGTCTCTTGGTATCGATTACTCGAAGTATACACGGATGTAGGGAAATCCGCTCATGCGTTACCTCATCAGAGCTTTCCTATTTGCTGAAGGAACTTGGAGCGAACTCGAATTCCATTGAGCATCTGCACCGCTTCTTCTATTGTATCGCTCACAGGAATACCATTAAGCTCGAAGCCTCTCAGAATCACTTCATACTTGTCCAAGTATGGAACATAAGCGACAACGCACTTGTCGAATTGCTTTGTAACGTTCGCTACTCTCGCTCCAATCTGAAGAGATATTCCTGGAGCATATGGCAGGAGCAACAGCAAGGCTGAGTCGATATAGTCCAAACCGAGCATGACCCTTAGCACCTGCTCGTAATCAACATCTGCCGCGCTTCCCGTAAGATCAACTGGATTTCTAAATGAGGCAATCCCCCTGTACGCGGGAGTCATCACTTCCCTCATAGCTTCTTGGTCTTCCTTGGTGAACGGCGGAAATTCTAGACCATAGAACGATGCTTCATCACTGGCAATAACGCCGTGACCACCGGATACAGTCATCACCCCAACTCGCGAGCCTTTCATCAAGCGGGGACTAAACGAAAATGCCTTAGCGTAGGCCATCACTTCATCTTCATCGACAGCATGAATTACTCCGTATTGCCTGAAAGCGGCAGCCGCTATAACCGAGTTTCCAGCAAGGGATGAAGTGTGACTCTGTGTCGCACGATGTCCGGCTTCGGAGTCTCCTCCCTTTAGAACAATCACGGGTTTCCTTGGAGCAACCTCCGCGCAAGCCTCAACGAACTCTCGTCCCTCGTTGGGACCGAAACCTTCGACATAGGCCAGAATGACTCGCACGTTCTTGTCTTTGCCAAAATGCCTGATGAAGTCAGTCACGTTCGTTTGAGCTGAGTTACCAATGGAAATGGCTGCTGCGATTCCCAAATCGCGAGACGCAAACTCCTCAAGTCGCTCAACAAGCCATCCTCCACTCTGAGAAATAATCGCCACGTTTCCCTTTAATGGTCGAGCGACTCTTTCTGAAGGCAGGAAGAATGTGTCAAGCTTGTCGGGTACAAACACGCCAATGCAATTTGGCCCTACCATCGTAATGCCATGTTTCTTTGCGATATCAATAATCTCCGTTTGCAGACTCAAACCTTCGGGACCCGTTTCACCGAAACCTCCAGATACGACTATGACAGAGGGGATCTTCTTGCTTCCACACTGTTCAAGTATTCCAGGTACATACTTGGATGGAACAGAAATGACAACAAGGTCGATGCCATCCGGAGCTTCCAGAATCGATTTGTAAACTTTCTGTCCTTCCACCGTTCCTCCTTTCGGGTTGATTGGGAACGTGGGGATGCCATTCTCAAAACACAATTTCCGGAAGATGACGTTTCCGGGGGAAAATGGATTCGATGTGCTAACGCCAACAACAGCTGTTGTTTTAGGATTAAGCATCTGCTCTAGACCAGACATTGTTTACCCTCTCTAGGTTTAGGTCGAAATGACATATCTTACTTATATCAGATATGTTCACGCCGGTGGTTTCACAAGCTTTATGGTTTTATTTGAGCAAGTATCTCTCTGAATCTGGGTTCAGCAAGGAGCGCGTGCTGTAGTTTGCAAAGCAGCTTTGTAGCCTCGGCATAGATGACTTGTCTAGCGGGGTCGGTAGCGGTTTCTGCATCACGAAGCGTTTCCTCACACCGCTGATTGAATCGTTTTATAATTCGTTTCTCCAAATCAGGCCCACCCCAATCAAAGCCATCGAAGATCATCTGTGCCTCTGAAACCTTGTCTTCGGGTTTGGGAGTTGCACCACTTAGGACACCTTCGAGTCCAGAGAAGTATTTCGATACTGCTCTCTCGACGCGCTCGACTTCTGAAGGATCCAAGTAGAGCTCAGCAGGTCGTTTCTTGGACAGGTCCTGCAGAAGTCTTGCCCCTGGAGCTTCAGTCAGTAAAGCCTTCACTATCTCTGATGCGATTTTCGCAGGTATTTCTATAATCTCGCTGGCGTAGGGTGAGTTTGATTTGTACTTGTGAATGTCTCTTACGACCTCTAGCCAGAAAGTAGGCAACAGCACGTGGCACCGCTTGGAATACTGCTTAATTAGTCGCTGAGTCTTTCCTATCAAACCCCACTCGTCATCCTCGACCTGTACTTTTCTGAAGGCTTCTTCAGGCGGTGATGCAGCCCCTTCAACCAAGGGTATAACATTGGATGCCCCTGTAAAAGGGGCTGAGCCTCCAGCAGATTTAGTACTGTCTTCGAGGAGCGATAATATCTCTTGAGTTGGGCTTCCGTGGATTTCAGCTTTCTTTGCGATAACTGAGAGCTTCGGAAGGAGGCTCTCTATCTGAGAGAGCCTTTTTACTATCAAGCCCATGATGTTTGCAGTGGAAGAGGGTATGCCTTCTGAAGTGGTAGCATCCTCCATCCATTTCCGGGTTCTCTTTAATCCCTGAGTTAGTGAATCCACCCTATCCGGATCTATGCTGCCTTCAATCTGGGAACTCAACAGGAAATGAATCAGTGTAGAGTTCAGTGTGGCAATTAGGAGGAGCCTGTCAACCAATTCATCCATCGGAAACGGGTCGCTCAATAGATCACCATCCACTTACTCAATTGGTGTAGCGGTGTCCCCGGGGGTCATGTAATAGCTGAACAGTTCTCTGAAATCAGCGATTGCACTGACGAGCTCCTTGCGAGTCGTACCCTTCGACCTCATGAACCAGCTCTGCTTCAATGGAGATGGTCCACTGTGGAGATTTACTAGCTGCGTGGCTTCGTTGATAATTTTGGTGAGTTCAGGTATCTTGGGCAGCCCTAAAAGCAGTAGTAGATCAGTGGGGGGGTCCTCGACGAAATGCTGCACATAACAAGGAGTTATGGCGGCTCCAGGTGCAATGAACTTGCTCAATGCATCCTTGAGATGCATACCATATTCAGCTTTTGCAACGTGTTTTGGTCCTGTTAGAACGTAGTAGACACTCTCAGCGTTTGGTTCTTCTCCAATGTCAGCGTAAGAGCACTCTTTGACAGCATAGTCAATCATTGTCATTA
>JAGLUV010000054.1 GCA_023134215.1 Candidatus Thorarchaeota archaeon
AACGATGAATTCGTCCACGCCTCGGGTCTCCTCAGAGTCCTTGCTACTAATTTGAGTAAGATGTGTGGGGACTTTCTGCTCCTGTCATCAGGCCCAATTGGGGGCTTCCACGAAATTACATTGCCTGCAGTCCAGCCTGGCTCCTCGATTATGCCTGGGAAGGTGAATCCAGTGATTGTAGAGATGACCTTGCAGTGTGCCTATCAAGTGATGGGGCATGACGCAACCATATCCCTCGCCGCTCAGGGCGGGATGCTCGAACTTAATGCCTTTGGGCCTTTGATTACATACAACTTCTTCCAAGCTTTAAAGCTGCTGAGGAATTCAATACCGATTCTTGCAGAGAAGTGCATTAAGGGAATAGAACCAAACATGGATGGTCTGAACAAGGTGTACAAGAGCGTGGGCTTGGTTACCGCTCTGGTACCGATTATTGGCTATAAGGCTTCAAGCAGGATTGCCAAGAGGGCTCTTGAAACCAAGAAACCGATACGTGAGCTCGTATTGGAGGAGGGGCTCCTTTCTGAGGATGAACTAGACCACGTGCTCACTCCCGAGCGCATGACGCGTCCGGGCATCTTGGGGCATGATCATGAGGACATCAAACGGAAGCTCGATGAAACGTCTTGATGGTCGATAGATAATTGCTCTTCGCCTGCACACCATTCAGTACTTCATCAGCACATCTGCTGCGATGTTATCTGCGTGGTCACTAACCCGCTCTAGATTCCTCAAGGTTTCCACGAAGACACTGTCAGCTTGAGGCATGCATACACCTGCCGCCGTCCGCTTCTCGTGACCCTCCCGTAGTTCTCTCTCAAGCTTGTCCACCTTGTCTTCTAGCAAGATTGCCCTCTCAGCTACATCCTTGTTTCTTGTTCGCAACGCATCTATCGATGTGGCGTATGTTTCTTCAACGAGCTTGAACATATCCTCCATATCTGCGACGGCAGCGGCTGAGAATGATATCTCAGCAGTCAATCGGTCGATTGCAAACTCCGCTATATTGGATGTGAGGTCTCCGACGCGCTCTATATCCACAAGAATTGCCAGCAGTTTCATACGCCATTTGGTGTCGGCCTCGTTCAGCTCTTCTTCCCTTATTTTGTCGATGAACGTTTCTGTAGCCCTACAGCTGTCATCAACTTTATCCTCGTACCTGACGACCTTCTGCGCCGCCTCCAAGTCACGGTGGAGCAAAGCTTTCCGGCTCAAGTCTATCATCTTCACAGTGAGCTCACCAGTTGCTATCATCTCTTTCTGAGCCTCGAGCAGGGCAACCTGTGGCATGTGACGCATTTCGTCATCGAAGAAATGCGTTCCAATAATCTCTCCTTCTTTATCAGGAATGAGTTTCTCACACAACTTGACAATGAGCCCCACGAAGGGGATCAGCATGAAGCTCACTGTGACATTGAAGATGGTATGAGCGTTCGCAATCTGTCGAGGGAGGTCATTCGAGGTGAGAGCGACTATGTCAGCGAATTGTCCGAAGAACGGAAAGAACACCGCGACTCCAACTATGTTGATAATCGTTTGCGCTATGGCCGTTCTTTTGGCTGGAGTTGTAGCACCAATAGCTGCCATGTTCTCTAGGAAACAAGTTCCGATGTTGGCTCCCATGATAAGAGCTATGGCTGCAGGGAGGCCAATGACACCTGCCATGCTCATCGCGATAACTAGGCTCGTCGTGGCTGAACTGCTTTGGGTGATTCCAGCTATCGTTGCACCAATTAGGATGCCGAAAATTGGGATTACGCCGAATGCGATTATTAGGTTAACAAAGACTTGACTCTCTCCCAGTTCCGCGGCGCCGTTTTTCATAAAATCCATTGAGAGAAACAGAAGACCTAGGCTGAATATCACTCGCCCAGTCAGCTTGGCGTTTTCATTCTTCAGTAACATTGGCATGAAGAATCCAATCGCGATCAGCAGCCAGGCGAAGTCAATGCCTATTTTGAACGACACGAGCTGAGCGGTTATTGTTGTCCCTATCTCCGATCCTAGCATGACATGGACCGATTGCCTGAAGGTCATCATCCCGGCGTTGACAAAACCAATCAACGTCAGCACTGTGATGCTTGAACTTTGGGTCATCAGCGTTGCGGCGGTTCCTACGCCCATTCCCTTTACTGGACTATCAGTGGTTTTCTCAAGAATTTTCGCCACTCGTTTTCCAGATATCTTACTGAGGGTTTCCCGCAGCAGCGTGATTGCATACATGAAGAGAGCAAGACCACCAATCATGACTAGAAGATTCTCAATCATTGCCTACGCGACTTGGCTCAAAGAATCCTAGATATGAAGCTTGTGCATATACAACCGCTATCCGTTGGCTTCTGATGCAATTCGGAATTCGGAGCGATAGATGTAGTAGACAGCAACCAAGTACGCAATTGTGTGAATCATGTATATGGTCGCTTTCATCATGACATCTAGGGGCAGGAATGCAGTGAATGAATAAGACACCCAAGTGATCATGAGCGCATAGGTTACCCACACCATCTTCTTCTCTTGAGAGGCTCTTGCATTTCGCCACACCAAGATTACTGAAGAAACCCCGAAGATTAGGAGCGGAATGTTTCGAAGCCATGCGGTATAGTTGTACTCACCCGGCAGAAGCTGAGACGTAAACCAGATGTT
>JAGLUV010000055.1 GCA_023134215.1 Candidatus Thorarchaeota archaeon
TCAGCACCTTCAAGAATCGCACCTCAATAATGTAGACCAGCTCACACCATACCTATCTCAATAGGGATGAATGCAAATCTCATTCAGTGACTGCTTGTGCTTGCATGGCGATTCTGGGCTTCAGTTCTCGAACAGGTATACCAGTGGCCTTTGAAACAGTCAGGACATCATCTGCCTCGGGTTTGATTGTGATTATGCTCCCATCAGCAGCACGAGAAACCTTGACACGAACCATGAACTCCTGTCCGCCAATATCCATCTTGCACAAGATAGTCTCTCTTGAAGCCTTGAGTCGTTCCCAGGTGGTATAACGAATACCAAGCGTTCCGAGATGCTTCATCATGACCTCAGCGATGCCTTTGAGTCCGGCTTTTGCAGCAATGACTTTCACTATGAAACAAGGGCGGTTCTTCTTTCCAAAAGCGGGGATCATGACAACATCATAGGCCAATCCCTCCGACAGAAGAATATCGAAAAGGCTACCCATTGTTTCACCATCAACGTCATCTACAGTTGTTTCGACAACAACGACTTCATCCGAACTCCAGTTGCCGAGCACCTCAATTCTCTCTTGTTTTGCAGGTTTTTTCTTCTTTGGCTTCTCTTTGGCGGGCTTAGGCGGCTTCTTTGCTGCAGGACCAATATCGCTAATCATGATTCTCATCATGTTTGGAGTATCACCAAGATCGCGAGTACCAAATCCTACCCCTTGGCGCATAGCGACGAATTCCTCCGGAGGCTCCCCGAATTTGTCAATGAGAATAGCGAGTATCGCGGCGCCAGTTGGGGTGAGAACCTCAGTATTCGCAGGTCCGTTCACGTAGGGAATATCATTAGCAACCAAGATCTCTGCAACTGCCGGTACAGGAACCTCAAGATTACCATGTTCAGTTTGTATTGTTCCGGTGCCAACAGCAACATCTGTAGAGAAGAATTTCGCCGTTCCCAATAGACCGGCCTTCTCCAACAAATAAGCAGTACCGGCAATATCTAGGATTGTGTCCACGGAACCAAGCTCGTGAAGATGGAGATCCTTGAGTGGTTGATTGTGCGCCCTGCTCTCCGCTTGAAATAGCTCATTCAACACTTTGTCGCAGAAATCCCTTGCCAGTTTTGATAGCTCGCACTCTTCCGCGATTGCGTTTAGCACCTCACGAAGTGAGTTGGGGGCTAGTCTGATTCCTCTATCAAGCGTGACTTCTAGATGCTTTCCAGTACGACCTTCGTGTGTCTTGCTTTGAATCTTGACTCGAATAGTTGGGTCATAAATGAGCAAACTTGCCGCTATTGGCGTTAGGGCATCGTCCTCACCAATTAGGTCTAGTAATGCAGAGAGAAACATATCACCAGAGGCGCCTGCAGTTGCGACGTCAATGAGAACATTCGATTTACTCATCAATTATTGCTCCGTTTCAGGGCTATCTCACGAGCCTTCAAATCCAAGACGACTGAAGCACTAAATAACATTACTCAAATGGATGGTATTTCCTGTTGCTATGACGCCTATGGACGTGATTTCAGACTTGTGTTTTCCCACTCCGCCATTGTTCGAAGATGGCCATGTACATGCACTCGTCTGGACCGATCCACATCTCGCCAGAGTCAAAGGATGCGTCCACAAACTCCACGGGAGCATCGCGGATCAGAGCTGCAGGAATGGACTCATCAGATTCGCCCATGACAGCAGTGCACGCGGATGAAAGATTATCCGCAACCGCTCGTCTCGTTATCCTCATCGTATTGCCAAACAAATCATTCCGCCCTCGATCATCCGCCACGGGCTTGAAGCCAGCAACGCCAAGCGCCATGCCAATGTTGCCAAGACGTAATGGCTGCGTACGGCTATCGATTATCAACACGCCCACGGTCTTCCCCAGTCGTTTCC
>JAGLUV010000056.1 GCA_023134215.1 Candidatus Thorarchaeota archaeon
ACCGTATAGAAAGGGCCCATCCGAAGCGACGACACCCCAATTCTTCGGGGTTGCACTATCAACAGTTTCTTTGTCAATCTCGACACCGCCAGTTCAAAGAAGTCGTTTGAATGGATGGTCAGCAGATGGCTCCGTTCCAAACTCCAAGTTCGCTGCCTCAGCGGCAAAGATATCTGCCATGGCGACCGCTGGAAAGACCCGTTCCGCATTGCCTATTGGCCCGTAGAGAATGAAATCCGCACCCATCATCTGCACGATGAGGTTCGATGCCGCATCACACACTCGGTATGCCTCCTTATTGGCCTTCTTGCGCTTTTGAAGCCAAGTCCATGATGATGGAGCGTTGTGAGCGCCAGAACCGGTGGGCAGACCGTAGATCGTTTTAGATACAAAAGTGAAGGCAGCGGCAGAACCTGCTCCTGCACCCATCGCAGTCGTTGCCGTATCGATGAGAGGTTTGGTCACACCTAGTTCTTGGCTCAGTGGCAGGAGCCCTTTCTTAAGCTCCAGAGCGCCTTCATCCAAGATCAATCTACGTCCTGCAATTGATGGGTCCTGAGGATTGAATGCAAGGATTATGGCACACTCGTGTTGAATCTCAGCAAGTGCTTGTATCTCCTCATCCGATGCAGATACGTTAATTGAATTGTATACTGCTCTATCTAGTAGTCCAACTTCCTCAGCGTAACGAAGTCCTGCAATTCGCACCATCGGTTCTGTGGAATCAATTAGGAATGGAGAGTCTGTAACGTCAACTATGAAATCTATGTACTTCTGCATGGCGGCTTCCGATTCCGAGAAAATCTGCACCATTGAGGGATTCCCGGTGATTCCGGCAATCTCATCCTGTTTTCGAATCAACGCCCCGGCCGCCGCCCTGTCTATGATTCCACGCTCAGCATTCTCGACAATCTTGTGACCGCCGTAGAATATGGTACCAACCAGAACAGTTGGGGTCTCCCCCGGAGTTCCGCCAATATTCACTCCACCTACATTGTGGATGACCTGTTCCTTCTCAAACATGAACATCGTTACTGCATCTCCTTTCCAACTAGTATCGTTCCAGATTCAATTGACCGAACTTCCACACCCACACTCGATGGGCGTACGCTTAGCATCGCATGCGAGTCCGACCCTGCAACAAGTGAGTTCCAGGGGTCATACGAAACACCGAACTCGGGAAGCAAGGCAACTGACCCGCCAATGCCTGCTGAACGTGTCCCTCCGGACGCCACTCTGAACTCCACCCATATTGCCCTCTCTGGATAAGGACCGGGATTTCTGGCGTTCAGCTCCTCCACACGACTTGCCATCTCTTGCGGGTTGGAAACATTCATCATGTTGATGAACTCAACTTGGTTTCGAAATCGCTCCACACCCTCAAGCGGCACATTCTCTATGTATGGAATTGCTCCTGGAGCGTCTACTATCTTCCGCGTGTCTTCGTCCACTCCCTTTTCATGGAGACAGGCCATTGAAGAACCAGTCCTATGACCTGGCACCTCCGGTCCAGCCAGAATGAAGAAACGAATGGATGGGTTAGATATCACATTGACAATGACCCGCTCGATGCCAATATTCTCAGTCTTACACGTGCCAATGATGGCATAACTAGCAGA
>JAGLUV010000057.1 GCA_023134215.1 Candidatus Thorarchaeota archaeon
ATTCCATTGCTGCATCTTCTTGTGGAGATTGGTTGGAGAGTGACCTATGTGGTTAAGGGCAGAGCAATGATCAACGACGCCACAGAGGAAGATGTCAGAGGAACTGAAACTGAGAAGCTGGCTGATATTTCAAATACTGGAGCATGGGCGCACGGAGTGCCAAGACAGTGGGTCAGTAAGGAATTTCTCAGGAAGGTTGATTCAAGCGATTTGGTGCTCTCCAAGGGACAAGCCAACATAGAAACATTTCCAGAGATTCAACGGGAAACCAATGTGGAAACCTACTACATTTTGAAAGGCAAGTGCCCGCATATTTCTCAAGCAATAGGAGCCAAGAAGGGAGATAACATCGTGCTTCGGAGACCCATCCTTGATGAGTGAAAGAGTGCCCCAAGCCTGTATCTCTGACAACCTTTTTATCCCTAAATAGTTGCGACACGCCGTATCGCCTGATGGACGGAAGACAACGCTTAAATGTAATTCAGAAGACGAAGTGCATGTACAGTTTTATCTGGCTAGTCCAATTGGGATGCGGACTAGGTGGAGGATGTAGATAATGAGTCAGCAACCGATAATTGTCCTCAGAGAAGATACTGAGAGAACACGTGGGCGTGATGCTCAGAGAAACAACATCATGGCTGCAATTGTGATTGGTGAGGCAGTCAAATCAGCGCTGGGGCCCAAGGGCATGGATAAGATGCTAGTTGATTCCTTCGGGGATATCACCGTGACCAATGACGGGGCGACCATTCTGAAGGAGATGGACGTAGCACACCCAGCCGCCAAGATGGTTATCGAAGTCAGCAAGACCGTAGACCAAGAGGTTGGCGACGGCACAACCACAGCCGCCGTCCTCACTGGTGAATTGCTCAAGAAAGCTGAGGGGCTCTTGGATCAAAAGATCCATCCAACAACCATAATCAGTGGTTACAGGAAAGCTGCTAAGATGGCTTACGATGTCATCGAAGAAGAATCTGAAGCAGTAGATCCTTCCAGCTCAAACTACAGGAAATTGCTCATTGATGCGGCGAAGGTTGCCATGTCAAGCAAGTTTGTAGCCACATCGAGCGACCATCTCGCCAAGATCGTAGTCGATGCCATTCTCATTTTGAGCAAGGATCTGGCTGAGGGTGAAGATATCGACATGGATAACTTGCCCCGCCAGAAGCAACAGGGAATGTCAGTTGATGAAACGGAACTAGTCAAGGGTCTGGTCTTGGATAAGGAGATAGTTCATCCAGGTATGCCGAAGAAGATCGAGCAGGCCAAGATAGCCCTCATAGAATCAGCACTCGAGGTCACCAAAACAGAGTTCGATGCAAAGATTCAGATAACTGATCCCACTGCGATGCAGAACTTCCTCGACGAAGAGGAACGCATGCTCAAGAGCATGGTCGATAAGATAGTGGAATCAGGAGCAAACGTTGTAATTGCCCAGAAGGGCATTGATGACGTGGCACAGCATTATCTTGCAAAGAATGGTATTCTTGCGGTGCGCAGAATCAAGAAGTCGGACGTCGAGCGCCTTCACAAGGCTACTGGAGCAGTAATCGTATCTAAGGTCCAGAATCTCACAAAGGCTGATCTTGGCAAAGCGAAGATTGTGGAGCAGAGGTTCGTAGGCGAAGATAAAATGCTCTTTATTGAAGGAACCTCCAAGAGCTCTGTCGCTACACTGATGGTGCGTGGAGGCACCAGTCACGTAGTTGATGAGGTTGATCGTGCCCTGAACGACGCCTTGTACGTCGTGCGCGACATAGTCATCTATCCCAAGATAACCTATGGCGGTGGTGCGCTCGCGAGTGCAATAGCCACGCGGTTGCGCAAATACGCGTCGTCACTTGAAGGACGAGAGCAGTATGCTGTTAACGCATTCGCTGATGCTGCAGAGGTGATTCCAGTTACCCTAGCAGAGAATGCAGGACTTGATCCAATCGACATTCTCGTTAGCCTCAGGTCAGCTCATACCGAAGGCAAGTCAACCTATGGTGTAGACATCGCCAAGGGTAAGGTGCGGGACATGAAACAAACCCGCATTATCGAACCAGCACTTGTCAGCAAACAGATTGTCATGTCAGCCTCCGAGGCGGCACAGATGATCTTGAAAATCGACGATGTCATTGCCAGCAAGGGAATGGGTGGAATGGGCGGCATGGGCGGCCCTGGAGGACCTGGCGGCGAGGACTTCGACGACGAATAGAAGCAGTTAAGCGAGATACTCTAACTGGTGTTGAATATGTCAAAAGGCCCCGAACCCGAAAAGACAGAAGAAACAGAGACACAAAAGCCGATTAATCCGGCTGTAATCTTGGTCAACATACCTGGAATAGGCCCCAAGACCGCAGAAAAGATGGTGGCTGCGGGTTTTAATTCATTGGAGAAACTATCCAAATCGAAGGCTGAGGACCTTGCCTCAGCTGTGCCAGGTATCAGTGTCAAGAAAGCTGAAACATACATAACGGGGTCGAAGGCCTTAGCAGAAGCCATCGCATCAGGGGCCGTAGACATAACAGGGAAGGCGAAGAAGGCCAAGAGAAAGAAGGCAACGGAACCAGATCCAGATAAGCACGACCTTCCACCTGCTGAGCAAATCGTTCGGGCTGAAAGGCGAAAGTCATTGGAAACGGGGCTTGACCGAGAGAGGATGAAGATGGGAATTCCTTTCGGACCCAAGTGGCTCACGAGATTTGAGAAAGCAAGAATCATCGGTGCACGTGCTCTGCAAATCTCAATGGGTGCGCCAATTCTTGTTAATACAAAAACTGCACCAAGCGGCCTATTCGCTCTTGCCGAACACGAGCTCAAAGTCGGAAACCTCCCAATGACTCTCAGGAGAACCCTTCCGACTGGAGAGTATGCAGATATTCCACTTCACACACTGTTGAAGAGCACGAGGCTGGATTGAATCCTGCCTCAACCATCCCTCTTTCCTTGCACCTCCATATGCCTACTACTGTTGTAGTCGGGCATTATCTCAATTACCTAGCGCAAGACTTAAACCGCGTTAACTTAATGCCCGTGTTGGTGACAATGATGAAAGCTGGTGGCCTAGTTCATCTGTTTCTTTAAGGACGCCGTAGTCCTTCCGGTCATCGCATCACGTTACCGTTCGAATATCCTGGAGGTTTCAGAGTGAGTCAGTTAAGAACAGTCCGAGGTATGCGAGATATCATAGGTCCCAACATGAGGGTCAGAGACTATCTTGTCAGAACAGCAGTTGAGGTCTTCCGTCTGTACGGCTACGAACCCCTTGATTCTCCAGTGATGGAGCTATGGGAAACGCTTTC
>JAGLUV010000058.1 GCA_023134215.1 Candidatus Thorarchaeota archaeon
GAGAACTGTTGCATTATGGATGACAAATGGGCAGCTCTAGATTCTTGATACTGGATGCTGTCTGAAACTTCGATTCGCTTCTTCTCCAGGGCCTCTAGCTTCTTCTTCATCTCCTTGACCTCGCCTGGAGGCTCGAAAACTGAACTCGTTTTCTTTACATCAATGCCTCTCAGGATGGCAGCTCCCTTGCCCTTGACTCGGAAGCTGTCATCGTGTGCGTACTCGGAAATCCCTGTTATTCGAACAGTATGTTCTCCGGGTATGAGCTCAGTCTTGCCGGAACGAGTGATTCTTGCACCATCGCGGAACACTGTAACGTCGGTTATCTTTGTAGTCATCTCTTTCGTCATGTTCTCTCACCTCATGGCAATGGAGGATTGATTGAGATTCCTCTTTCCCATTGCACTTCGAAGGCGTACTCGATCTCCGCTTTCTTGCCAGCGTCCACCTTGCGATGCCACTCCATAATTCCAAGTTCGTGCTTATCGACGCCAAGCTTCTCCCAGTCCGCCTTCACCTCTATTGAAGTGCTGAGGCTATGGGGTATTCTATCTGATATCTCAATGTCAATTGCTTGCTTAGCAAAGTTATCAAGCTCAAGTCTATACTTGTAGCTCCTTCTCAGCTTGCCACGAGTGAGGCCTGCTTTCTCCACTTCGCGTTCAACCAGTTTCTTCTTTGCTTTGACATTATTGGCAACGCGTGTCCCCAACTTGAACTTCTCTCGGGGGGACATCAATTCTAGGCTTGTTTCGCCAATGTACTCGCCTTCAGAGTAGACCTTGACTTTTCCGGGAAGGAGAACTGTGTCACCGTTAGTGACCTCATCCTGGGCAACAACCTCTGACATGCCATCTGCAAACCAGTAGTGGAGTGTGTGTGAATCCATCTCTTCCTCTATCAAGGTTACTGGGTGTTTCTCGTCATCAGCAGGGATGGTAAAGGGCTTGGATAATTCGTATACTGCGATTCCCGAAACTGTTTCAGTGGCTTCTGCAAACTCCTCCTCCATCTCTGGCGGGGGTGGAGGGATAGTTACCTCCATTAGAGATACTGATGGCGCCGCTGCGGGTTTAGCCATCTTTTTCCTGGCTGGCTCTCTGGATGCCATCGTTACCATCCTTCTGCGGTCTTCTTCCGGATCGTAAGCTGTTATCATGTAGGGCGTTGGTTCCACAGCCTCGACTGGTCGTGCTGTGGCAGTTGATACAACTAGCGCTACACTTTCCCACCGCTCTCTTGTGCGATTCCGAACAGTTGCTATTCTTCTGATTTTCGCAACCTTGGGAAGTAAGTCAATGTCGTAGGTTGGAATCCATCCTGCTCCACCGCATTGGTATGTTACCTCAAGCTCAATGACGCCTGCCTTTGAAGCATCCAAGCTGATCTCAACCTCGTAGAAGGTTTCGGTTCTTCTCCTAGACTCAATCGCACCGAGGTTCTGCCTAAGGACTTGAATCTGATCGTCTATGTCTTTGAGATTGTCATTCAACTCTCTCAGCTTCTTCTTTGTCTGAGCAATCATCTTTCCAGAGGCATTGTCAATCTCAGTCAGTTGCGATATTTCTGCTTCGTCAGCAGCGTAAACCATTCCAAAGGTGGAGGCAAACTCTCCCATCATCCCATTGAAATAGGTCAATCTACCGGTGTGCATCTCAACCTCGTCAGTAATGGTCTTGCGATTGCCCTCAAGCTTCTTGAGTTGAGCAATCA
>JAGLUV010000059.1 GCA_023134215.1 Candidatus Thorarchaeota archaeon
ACTATCGCGAGCAAAGTGACTCTCTGTATCGCCTTGGAGTCCCAGTCCCATGAAATCTTCATGACCTTCATCTCCGCTTTTGGTGCCGTGCCGACGCATTCACAGATTTCGAACTCGAAGCAGCAGGGCGAACAGAATCATGCCAAGCGATTGTGTAACACCCAATCATGTTCATAACTATGCGGCATCATAAGGAGATGAATGTTGCCCAGAAGAGCGTTCGCACACCTTCGCATCTCGTAGGGCCCATGGCCTCAAGATTGGCCATCCGAATCAACCATCAGCTACCATTTCTTCGTGCTGCAGCACAGCATGTATCTACTGCAAATACTGAATCTAATGAAAATGCTAGTCAAGTGAGAGAACGGCCTATCTCGTCATGAGCTCATCGGTTCCAGCTGTGGCGTCGTACACGAGATTCCCCCACGCTCTTTCAATGGATGGTGGGTACTCGACATCCTGCAGTCCTCGACTGCGGCCTATCCATCGCCAGCATGGTACATTCTCGACAAGCTCTAACTTGTACAGATTAGATCTCATGTCATCAAACCGAACCTCAAGACCGGTGCCTTCTGTAAACCCAAGTGCATCTATGTCAACTACCTCAAGCGGTATGCGACCTGTGACATTACCCTGAGGAAAGCTAGACAGATAGTACCGTATCTTTTTTCCAGTCACAGGGTCATCCAGTATGGCAGCGACATGCGGCCTTGCATCAGAATCCCAAAAACGAGGAACGGCTGGCCTGCGCAGTAGAACAAACTCATTGACCACTGCCGGATGGCTAGACACACTCGACTGAATTGCGTTTCTCTCCAAGTTTAACTTTGAAACCTTGTATATAAGCCAGTGTAGCACGGTAGAGTGCTTCTAGGATGCATTCTAGTGATGCTCTAGCATGGCCTAGCATAAGCATGAGGGAGTATGGTAGCTCGACTGTTGAAGCGTGCTGCTCAATGGTAACGATTATGATGCTGGTACTTAACAAACGGACAGCACTTATTGAACACTCTACCTTGCCTGGAAGAGCGACTCTCAATTCTCATCAGGGCCATCAGGAAGTCCAATCACCAACGGGCGCCCCTCATAGATTGAACGCACCACTTTCTGCCGCGCACTAAAGAGAAGCCGCCATATTGTGCCTCTGGATACACCCATAGCCGCTCCAGCTTGTTCCTGGTACAGCCCTTCCAAATCGACTAACCTGAGAGTTTCAGCTTCCGCAAGATCAAGGTATAGTGCATTATCATCTACCAAGGGCTCAGGATTCAACCGGTGTACCAAGGGGCGCTCTTTGATGTTAGGTTGAATTGGAAACCGACCTCTCTCGCCTCTTCGTCGTCTGTGCATTGGATTTCGCCCACCTGCGCTACTCGCCTTGCATGAGTCGCCGCGTCATTAGTCATCATAAGCGGTATACTTAAATTCGTTCCTATGCACATAATTAATGTTGTGTATATGCACAAAAATAGGAACTTGAAGGTGAATTGAAAAATGGCATATGGTGGTTATGGTCGCAGAGGCGGTCGTGGTGGCGGCGGTAGAGGCCGTTGGCCAGGCAATGGGCCATTCAGTCATCTCCCCCCATGGGAGAGGCCGGGCTGGCTCTATGGGCCAGGCTCTTGCTGGAGTCTAGGTTATCGGAATTTAGCTGTAGGAAGCAGCATAGCTGCGACACCGATTGTTACTAGTGATATTCAAACATTGCAGCAACAGAAGGACATGATGGAAGCTCAGCTAAAGTCGTTGCAGGAAACCCTCTCTCGAATAGAGGAGAGAATGAAGGAGCTAGAGAAACAGTAGGCGAAAAGCGGAGGGGGATAAGTCCCGCCTTCGCTCCCAATCCCTATTTGGGTAGGCTCGTTTCAATTCTACCCCAAATCTTAGTCAAGATCTTTGTGAGTTCGTGCTTGGGGGCGAACTCAGGTACTGTCTTTGCGGCGACCATTGATTTTGTCATGGTCCGGTCGAATGGAACTCGACCGAGAACTGTTACTCCAATGCTTGTACAGTACTTCTCAATCTGTTCTGTGTTTTCTATGTTGATGTCATACTTGTTGATTATTACTCCAGATTTCACGTTGAAACGCTGCAGTAAAGAAAGAATGCGCTTCATATCGTGAACCCCGCTGAGTGTAGGCTCAGTGACGACAACCCCCATGGTGAGTCCAGTGACTGTTGCGATTACTGGGCATCCAATTCCCGGAGATCCATCGATAAGGATTCGCGTCTTTCCAGCGGCCGAAGCGAGCTTTATGCCAAGCTGTCTCACATCTGTGACTAGCTTTCCTGAGTTGCCTTCACCAGGCAGCAGCTTTGCATGAGACATCGGTCCGAAGCGCGTAGTTGACTCGAATAGATGTCCAGATACACGGTCTTTCATCTCTATTGCATGCTCAGGACATACAAAGGCGCAAACACTACAGCCTTCACATGCCATTCGGTCAATCTCTGGAGGGTGTG
>JAGLUV010000006.1 GCA_023134215.1 Candidatus Thorarchaeota archaeon
ATATGCTGGAACCTTGACTTCTAGATTCCCTTTCCCCTTGATCCGTGCGCCGTAACCCATCTTCTGCAAGCAGACTACAGTTTCCGCGTCTGAGAGTGAAAGCCCTGTTAGTTCGACAGCATTTTCCACTTTTAGAAGCATTTTCTTCGGTGTCAAGTTGGGAGTTACGATGGAGGTGCCACCGGGATAACTTACTGTAACCGATTCCAAGTTGCCCCCTCGCTCAGCTAGAGAAGTCACCATGATGTTCAGCGCCTGATCAACAGTCTTTTTGTGAGTCCCTGTTACTTCAATGAACAAGTTTCGCGTCGTCATATCCACTTGGCCCAATGTGTTGCTGTTTATGATGGGCGGAAGACTCAGAACATTGCCCTTGGAGTCAATTAGGAGCGGCCACTTCTTGTGCTTCGATATAATCGATCCATACAGAATGCCTTTCTCATGCTTGTTGATTATTGTGGGCCCATCCATCTTGGCGTCAACGCCCAATGGGGCAAATCGTATCGACTCTGGTTTTGCAGGACGATAAATCACTGGAAACTCGATTTCATCGAAGACGTAGAGACCGATGCTGGCCTTCTTACGGTTCCTTCCATGTGTAGTAGTTAGGGCTTCTTGGAGGTGCATGTACTCCTTGATGAGATCATCACTTGTCTGTACGCCTTTCACAATGCCACAGGCAATGAACTCCCTAATCTTCTTGAGACCTGGTTTGACAATAACTTCGAATCCTGACTTCTTAACAGGGTACTCCGTTATCCCGGGACTTACTTTCAAGAATGCTCTCAGCGCGCGCGCTATGCCTTCTGTTGACAGCATATCTGTGCGGTCGGGATTAATTTCGATCTCAATGATTCCATCCTCCTCCTTGTCTATCTCCGCTTTCATGAGGAACAACGCGTCCTCTAACTGCTCAATCGTCAGTTTCTTGCCGATCAGTTTCAGCAGCTCGTCGATTACACATTCAACTAACATCTTAACCACTACCTCACGAAGTATGCCCTACGAAGCCAAGTCAAGTTTCTTGAGAAAAGATCTCGAATATCCTTGATGTCCATCGACGCCATGTAGAGTCGTCCTGCACCTATGCCCCATGCCAGAACGGGATCGGTTATTCCCAACGGACGCGTCACCTCCGGTCTGAAGATTCCTCCCGGCGCGACCTCTATCCATCCAAGCGTGTCATGTTTCGCGAAGCCTTCGATACTGGGCTCCGTGAAGGGGAATTGTCCTGGCTTGAACTTCACCTTCTTGATTCCCATGCGATGGCACACCTCCTTCAGATAGCCCATGAGGTCGCGGAGAGTGAGTCCCTTGTCCATGATGATGCCATCAAACTGATTGAACTCCTGAGCGTGACTAGCGTCCAATGATTCTGATCTGAAGTTGCGGTCGATTACGAACATCTTCTGCGGCGATTCTGGGTGTTCCCAGAGATATCTAATTGATACTGGCGTAGTGTGGGACCGTAGGCATAGTCTGGTGGTCACCTCTCGACTGAATGGCGCTTCCCATCCAATGGATCCTGTATCTCCGCCATTCTCGTGTACAGCCTTCACCTTTCTATAATATTCCTCATCTGGAACATCACCATGATCGTATGGTTCGGTGACTTTGAATTGGTCTTGGACTTCTCTGGCAACATGATCTTGAGGTACGAATAAGACATCGTTGTTCCAGAACTCGGTTTCAACATAGGGTCCATACCACTCATTGAATCCCATGCCTACGAGGACTTCCTTGAGCCAATCAATGAACTCGTTGTATGGGTGTTTTTTCCCATAGTTCACGAATGCAGGCTCAAGCTCCACATTGTACGGTCTGAAGGTGCAATTTTTCCATTCGCCGCTGGCCATCAGCTCTGGTGTGAGATCAGTAATGCCTTCAGCTGTTTGTGATAGAAGCGATTCAATCTCACCCTTGCAATTCTCCGCAATTGCAGCCTCAAACATCTTAGTGGTCTTTTCTTCTACAAGAGTTCGTTCAACAGCGGTTTCGAGACCACCTGCAAGTTTCTTGGGTATGTTGACATCCCCCTTGTTCAGAAGGACAAGAACATTCTTCACACTTGATTCGGCGTTTTCCACTTTTGCCTTGAGGACAGTAGTTTCATTGACCTTTTCAATCTCCAGCCATCCATTCCTCCGCGCCCAGTTGACAGCTATTCCTTTAGCCTGCTTTTCCAGACCCGCTTCGGCAACAGCCTTATCCAGCTCTGCTTGACCGCCGAGTCGCGTAACCGCATGAAATAGGCGTTCCTCAGGAAGACCATCTTTCGCGTATCTGCGGCCCTCATCTGTAAGGCGGTGGGTTATGCGTTCTCTGATGTCCAGCCTGATGAGCCCCTTTTCAGCTATTGAGTTGAGGATGGAGATGACTCGCTCATTCCTTTCTTGAAGCTCGCTAGCGAGCTCTGATGCGGAAACCAGCTTATCATACTCAGCCAGTTTTCCCAGAACTTTCCTTTCGCCTATAGTCAGCTCGGCCATTTGTCGTTCAAAACTCCTTCACTTGTGAGATGCTGCTGAAGGTGAACCACGGCGTACGGACTGAATCCAAGAGAGAAACAGACACTTACTTGGATGATGTAAATTGGTGGTGATCCATGGCTCCTCACTCATTGCTAGATGCGCATGTCGAATAGTCTTGACCTTTTTTAATGTGTCGTCAAAAGCCCCAGCTTGCCAGTAGAGGCGCGCAATCTGCCCTGTTAGTTCACAACCTTAAAATACGGTCTGGTTTGCATTTCCTCAGTTACTGGACGATAGCTAATTCTCTGGTGACATTCGCCACTAATTATGATGAAGTAGGTGAAAGAACATGGAAGCCGAAAGACAACGCCTGAGGCGCAAGGTGCATCAGCTTAGAGCGCACCAGGGTCGGCACAGTTCATTCACGACGATTTACATTCCCCCCACGAAAAACTTGACTGACACAATCTCATTTGTCAAGGCTGAACTAGCTGGTGCTGAGAACATAAAGAGCAAGCAAAACAGAAAGAACGTATCCGATAATCTAACTGCGATATTGAGCGAGCTTTCGAAGATAGGTTCGATCCCGGAGAACGGTATTGCTTTCTTCTATGGCGTTAAAGAGGAAGGTGGTACAAACGAAGAGATACGCGAGATTGTGATTCCACTTTCTCCAATCTCCCAGTTCAGCTATATCTGTGGTCGAGAGTTCAATCTCGAAGAGCTAGAGGACATGATGCGACCTAAGAGCCTGGTCGTTATCGTATTGATTGAGGGTGGCAAAGTCACAGTTGGCTATCTCCGTGGAAAACACATGGAACTTATCCGGGACGAAGATTTCTTCATCATCGGGAAAACACGTGCAGGAGG
>JAGLUV010000060.1 GCA_023134215.1 Candidatus Thorarchaeota archaeon
GCATTGTTCGCTCTCGTCCTCATGGGACTGGGAGTGCCACTAGCTGCTGCTCAAGGCAGCGGAATCCAGTACCAGCATTCAGCAGGTATTGTGACACTGGAAACAGAAGATTTGAGCCTTAGAATCACGGGCGTGAATGAGGTTCCGCACTTTCATTGGTGGGACCCTGATAGTCCGACTGTGGATTATCATGTCATGTTTGTGAAATTCTTTGAGGCAAATGACACGAACTCAAACGGTGTCTATGACGTCGACACCGATGTTATGGTTGGCCCACCCCTTGCCCTACCAACAACTGACTGGGAGTTCAGTGGTTTCGAATTAGAGCAAGAGGGAGACAACGTTACTGCGGTTCACTTCAACTTCACAAGCACCGAGGAGCATGACCCAAGACCGATTGACGCCGGCGAAAGCTATGGCAGTCTTCCTGATGTGGAACCGTTTAATGTCACGATACAGATACGTGTTCATATCGATCTCGAGAATCCTGGCGAGATGAAGTTCGACCTCATTGTTGATGGTTGGCAGTGGACCTTTGAAGACACAATCTTGGTCTTTCATTTCACCGTAACAGAGAGCAACCATGGTGTGAGCCAAGCTGGCACTGATCCAACTAATTTCCAACGCACGGGAACCAAGTTCAGTTTCGGCAATGGCTACATGGAGTACAGTGAAACCGCTTTGGCTGCGCAGAACACCTTAGAGGTCAAAGCCAGCTACGGTGAAGAAACTGCTCTTGCAGCAGGTAAGGCAGTATACTTAGCCTTTGAGAACTTCGGAAATGAAACCCTCGAATACGACCCTATTCTCGGTATTGAGCCATCCATGGCTGGAGCAGATATTCTCCTCGCCAACCTTCCATTGATTGGTGCGGGTGCATTGGTTGTTGTCGTAATCGCAGCTATCGTTCTTAAGCTCAAGAAATAGCGTGATAGCGGAGGCATATGGTATGCCTCCATCCCTCCTTTTTTGCGCGTTCATGGATTCATCAGTAGATATCATTCTTCAACATTGATGCAAGTGCCATGGCAGGTCATATTTTCTGGCAAGGAAATTTTACCGTAAGCTTCTTGATTCGGTTTGCCTCGTGACCAAAGCCACAGCTTACGAAGATTGCGGGACGAACACAATCGATGCGTGGAGTTGTTTTAATGGTCGACTGCGATGTCATAATAGTTGGAGGCGGTCCGGCAGGATCAACCGCAGCAAGGAGAGCATCCCAAGCTGGTCTCAGCGTTGTTCTGTTTGACAAGGCCAAGTTTCCTAGATACAAGTCTTGCGCCGGGGGAATACATACCGGCGTAAACAGGCTCCTTGACTTCGACATCAAGAATATCCTTCAGAGAAAGATAAGCGGCGTCACGATGTTTGCGCCGTCCGGTTTCCGGGTAGATTGTATTCCTGAGGATCGATCAGTGTCAGGTAGCACCATCAAACGTGAAGACTTTGACCATCTTCTACTAAAGAAAGCTGCAGAAGCGGGGGCTGAAATTCGGGAAGATACTCGGATTGTAAAAGCGAGGGAAGAAGAAAGCCATGCTGTAGTAACCACGAAGGAGGGTGAAGAAGTCACAGGGATGTATCTCGTGGGCGCAGACGGCATCAATGGCATAATTGCGAAAAGCCTCGATTTCTACGACGGATGGCGAGGCGACTCAGCCATGATAGCAATTGAGGTCGAAGCTGAGGTGGGCAGCAGTGCAGTACGGGAGATTTGCGGTGAGCCTAGCGGATACGACGCGGACCTTCTATTCTTGTACTTCGGCGGCTTGTCGCATGGCTATGTATGGTGCTTCCCAAAACGAAACGTCTTGAGTCTGGGCGCGTGCTGTAGACAAGACAGGGGTGAAGAGTTGAAACCAGCATATGAGAAATGGTATGCTGCATTCAAGGACAAGTATGGCATTGAACCTCAAATCCTATCTCACACGGCGGCGCGGTTCCCCATCAAACGAGCCAAGAATATCGTCAAGGGTAGGACTATCCTTGTAGGGGACGCGGCCGGTCTGGTTGATCCATTTACTGGAGAAGGGATTCCTGAGGCCATCGAATCTGGTATACTCGCATCTTCTGCACTGAGCAAAGCCGTGAAGGAAGCCAATCCCCGCTCCCTTAGGGAATATGAGAAAGATTGCAAAAAAGAGATTATCAGTGAGTTGAAGGCTATGGAGTTTATGGCTAACATGTTCTACAAGAGCAGGAAGAATATGGAAGCTATGTGTCGCTTCTTTAGAGATGACTCATACGCAAACTTCCTGATAGCGGCTGGAATCGGGGGCTTGGTGACAAAGAAGGCACTCAGGAGAAAGATGATGCTCCGAATGGCGAAGAAGAGGCCTAGAGAAGCTATCTCACTTCTCATCTAAGAAACTAATCTGCAGTAAATTGCGATTCGACTCATGAGATATCATAGTCGAGCAACGGAACAATCAAAAGCCGAAACAGAGGGAACTCAGCAACGCTTGGACCTGAGCGCTATCAGAGTCAACTGGAGAGATAGAACTGATGTCCCCCTCGTCTGACCTTCAAAATCGTGCCATCAACGCAATTCGTTTCCTTGCTGCTGACGCTGTTCAAGCAGCGAACTCAGGACACCCCGGAATGCCGATGGGTGCGGCTGCCATGGCGTATACATTATGGACACGACACCTTCGACATAACCCCAAGAGTCCTAAATGGTCTGATCGCGATCGTTTCGTCCTCTCTGGGGGTCATGGTTCTGCGCTTCTTTACTCGCTCCTGCACCTCACCGGATATGACCTGTCGATGGAGGACTTGAAGAATTTCCGTCAGTGGGGCAGTATTACCCCAGGACATCCGGAATACGGTCTAACTCCAGGCGTTGAGGTCACGACTGGACCCCTTGGTCAGGGCTTCGGCAATGCAGTTGGGATGGCGATGGCGGAAGCCCATTTGGCTGCTGTCTTCAATCGACCGAAACATGGGATAGTAGACCACTACACCTACGCAATTGTGACAGATGGGGACCTGATGGAAGGCATCGCCTCTGAAGCCGCATCCCTAGCAGGGCATCTGCGACTTGATAAGATTATATTCCTTTACGATGATAACAGAATTTCCATTGATGGTAGCACCGATGTCGCGTTTACGGAGAACGTGGGTGCTCGGTTCGAGGCATATGGGTGGCACATACAACACGTTGATGATGGCAATGATGTGAACGCAATCGATAAGGCGATTGAAGAAGCAAAGAAAGACTCCCGTCCATCGTTGATTCTCTGTCGTACGCACATAGGCTATGGTGCACCCAACAAGCAAGACACAGCGGCTTCCCATGGCTCCCCATTAGGGAAAGAGGAACTTGATGGTGCCAAGAAGAATCTCGGTTGGCCGACTGAACCCCATTTCCATATCCCTGATGATGTGCTCGAGCATTTCCGCGAGGCTGTGAAACGAGGTGCAAAGATAGAAACTGAATGGGAGTCGCGATTGGATGACTACCGTAAGGCTCATCCCGCTCTAGCAGCGGAGTTGGAGCGACGCATGGCTGGGAAACTGCCTGATGGATGGGATACCGGCTTAGTTTCATTCCCTGCGGATCCGAAAGGCCTCGCGACGAGAGCAAGCTCGGGAAAGGTAATCAATGCACTTGCTTCGCACCTACCAGAACTGATTAGCGGTTCTGCAGATCTCACCGGGTCAAACAAGACTTGGATTGATAGCTCCGATTCGTTCCAGGCTGATCGTCCTGAGAATCGAAACATCTTCTTCGGAGTGCGAGAGCATGCAATGGGAGCAACTGTTAATGGAATGGTAGCACATGGAGGCCTGAGACCATACTGTGGCACATTCTTGGTCTTTGCAGACTACATGCGACCCGCAATTCGGATTTCAGCTCTATCCAAGCACCCAAGCATTTGGATATTCACGCATGATAGCATAGGCCTAGGTGAGGACGGTCCAACTCATCAGCCAATTGAACACCTCGCATCATTGCGCGCCATACCAGGCCTTTGGGTAATTCGACCTGCCGACGCAAATGAGGTCATTGAGGCATGGAGAGTAGCCATCCTCCGAAAGGACGGTCCCACGCTGTTATCATTGACTCGACAGAAACTGCCCACTCTGGATCGTGATGTGATCAACCCGGCTGACGGTCTCGCGAGAGGAGCATATATCCTGCGCGACCTTGGAAAGGGAGACCCTCAGGTGATATTGATGGCGTCGGGTTCAGAGGTGGAGCTGATCGTAGCGGCAGGAGAACAGCTGGCTGCAGAGGGCGTAAACGTACGTCTTGTGTCGTTTCCGTGTTGGGAGCTATTCGAAAATCAAGACGAGCATTATAGAGAATCAGTGCTTCCGGCGCGAGTAGGTGCCAAGCTGGCGGTGGAGGCAGGTGTTTCCCAGGGTTGGAAGCGATGGGTAGGTGACCAAGGTGGTATCATCTCTATCGATCGGTTCGGCGCCTCTGCCCCGGCTAAGGTGTTGTTTGAGAAATTCGGGTTCAGTGTGGAGAACGTTGTGAAACAGGTCCACCAGCTGATCAGTAGCTAAATCGCTCTACTCCAGCGCTTTGGCATCGTCTAGATCGCCCCACCCCATGATAAGTGGCGCAATCAATGTCCACCCTATGGCGCAACCTGCTGCCCAATGCACAAGTAAGTTCCTAGCGAAGAGCAGATTCGTCACGAAGGCTATGACAAATGAGATGATGCCGAGATATCCTCCTTCTTTGCGCGCGGATTGAAGATACCATACGGTAATGATGGAAAGTGCCGAACTGACAAGCATCAAGGGACCCCAAAGCGGCAGTTGGATTGTCCATCTTACAATGTGACCGCCAATGTATTCCCCAACTATCATCGTGAGTAGATGTGAGCCATCCATAAGTGTGATAGCCCACGCAATGAATGCCAAAATGCAAGCTACGGAAAACAAAGCAAATTGCAACACAATTAGTTTCACTATTGATGTTCGCATGAAGACACATTCCAAGATTGATGATATTCTACCGCGAACATGGCTCTTATGCATTTCACTTTGAGCACAGCTGCGGTTTGAAAAACTGATCTCCGTGTCCGTTGTCAGAGATTGATTGAGTACTCTAGGGGATAACTCTATAAAATCAATCCACCGCAGCTATGTATACACGGTGAGCAACTTGCTGAAAGAAGAGAAGACAGCTGACGACAATGTGGACCCAGATGAGGTTGACGTGCGCATTAGGATAAAGAAACTCCTGAGTAGAATTGCAGCCTCCAAGCCATCTCTAGAACCAGCTGAACTCGCGAAATGGATCACAACTGAACTGGGTGTTGAGGACGAGAACCTCGTCAATTTCACTCATATCGAAGCCATAAATGCTCTGAATCGCAGGAGATACGAGCGTGTGCCGGCTGATGAAAGGGTTCTTTTAATTCCACATTGCTTGAGAGATCCCGAACGATGCAAGGCACCAATCGATGATGAGGGATATCACTGTCTGAAGTGCGGCGCGTGTATTATTGCAGAGATAACCAAGAATGCCGAAGAAAAGGGAATCAAATGGTATATGGTCGGAGGCGGTTCACACGCCATAAAGATCATCAAGAACGCCCGGCCCAAGGCGATACTTGGGATTGCATGCTATGATGAGGCGATGATGGCCATTGCGAAGATTGACAAATATGGCATTCCGGCTCAGGCAGTCTTGCTCAGGAAGGCTGGATGCATTAACACAGAGGTGGATCTTGACGAAGTCATAGCCAGTTTGAATCTCGATGATGCTATTGCAGTGTCTACATCGAGTCCCTATACATATGGTTCCGGAAGCTATGTGGCGACAGTTAACTCAGCCCGTCACTATCTGCGAAATCGTGATTTCCTGACCTACGCCTCACAGTTGGTTCCTGAACCAGTCGGCTCTGAAACATGGTCGCTCGCATGGGGATACATGCGACGCTTTGATGATATGCTTGACGCTCCGACCCTGAGCAAGAAGGCGGCCTTCAACCTTCTAGAGCAGGAACGTAGTGTTGTCGAGCCGGGTTTTGAAGGTGACCTTAAGGTGTCATCCAATGCGCCCATTCGCCACCGCTGGCTGGCACAATTCTTTGACAATGAACGAAAACATTACGCGGGCGAAGCCCTGCATGTGGTGAAGGAACTGTATGAGAGTGCTTGGGGGGATGTTGAGAGGAAGGGCATCATGCTCTCGCAAAAAGATATGGATGATCTCATTTACAAGAAGGCCCGTTGTTTCTTCAAACTATACTTCATCTTGAGTGATTTTGATCTGGGAGGCCATCTTGATGACTTCTCATACCTGCTGGGCATGGGTCTTGGTATGCTCGATGATATGCTAGATGTGGCACAGGACTACAAGGCAGGGTATGTGAATATCACTCGTGAAGAGATGGAAACGCTGGGTGTCGATCTTGAGCCTGGCGACCAGGATTTCGTGAAACAGATCGTCGATGCAGGATATATGACGCTTAAAGCAAAGAAGATACTGTCATTCATGCTCAAGGTGAGGGAGCTGACCCGCTGCATCCGTACGCCGCTTATCAGCAATTTCCTCCTACGCCTAACTGAAATCTTTGCAGCTCCAATACTGGAGGAGAGGATGGTGCCTGGTCAACGCTATTTCTTCAAGGGAGGCCGCTTAGCAGACTTCCTATTGCCAAGGAATGAGTCCATTGCCTACCAGGTCGGGCACAAGTTCATCAAGTTCTTCCTCATGTATCCACAGGTAGTTTCGCCGTTCTTCAAACGGCCTTCGAACATTTGAGGCCGCACCGCCATTCCCCACGACTGGCGCTTTTTGCAGCAGTGGCGGAACGCAAGGTGAAGATTGTAATGGTTGAAATGGAACTATTTCCTGCTCTTGAGTTGGACTGGCTTAATGGGTGGATTCTACTAATTGTTCTATACGGGGTTTTCGGCATACTGCTCCTAGCCTTTCCCAAGGCGGTGGTAGCAAGACTCTATGCGTATGATAGGTTACGATGGAGCAAGAAGCAGAGAGCATACCACGTAGTAGGAAAGCTACTGATCCTTGTCAATCTCATTCTGACAATCCTCACTCCATTGAGAGTTGGGTCTACTGTCTTTATCCTTGGAGTGATTCTATTTGCTGTCGGCTTGACTGGATTCACCATAGCTCTCTTCAATTTCAGAAATACGCCGCTCAATCAACCAATCATCAAGGGGCTCTACAGTGTATCACGCCATCCACAGGTGCTCATGCTGTCTGTTGCTGGTGTTGGAATGTGTCTTGCCATAGGCTCATGGATTGCTCTCATCATTCTGGCGATATCATCTCTATTTGGTCGCTCTAGAACTTTAGCTGAAGAGAGGGCCTTACTGGAGCAATATGGTGATTCATACCGAGACTACATGGAACGTGTGCCCAGATATATTCTAATCAAGACTCATATGGAGGAGAAGGGAGAAGACTGAAACGAGGCATTAACATGGCGGAATCTCCACGGATGATAGACAAGACACAGGAGCCAACCGAAGAAGAGATGATGATCTTCATGGGGGAACAGGCAGGAAACATCTGGGTTGAATTAAGACAGTTCATCGAAGATAATTACGACTTTGTGCCTGAAACAGCATTCTACGGAGTAAAGCACGGATGGACTGTTCGTTACCGCAGGAGTGGCAGGACATTATGCTCACTCTTTCCTGAGAAAGATGGATTCTCAGTCCTGATAGTTCTTGGTAGGAAGGATTCCGAGAAGGCTCTCTCAATGCGAGATGAATTGAGCACTAGAATGATTGCCATTCTGGAGAGCACAGAACAGCTACACGACGGCCGCTGGCTATGGATTAAACCGTTGACAGGAAGTGACACTGACGACATAAAGATGCTTTTGCAGGTGAAGAGAAGGCCAAAGAAGCGTTAGTTGTCATGGCTAAAGTAGCTGCCAAGCTTATTTCTTGAAATGATCTTTGGGGACTCCTCGTTCCTGCGGCATCAGTATGTAATGGCTTGATCCTGCAGATGTATAGAATCTCGTTTCAAGCGACTAACGAGTGTGCGGGAACCTTTCAACTGTTATAGTGATGGATTCCCAAACATCATGGACTGTGCACTAGCCCTCTGCCCTGTAGAAGACATCAGTTCCCACTTCATCCTTTGTGATATCATTGCTCTTGCGTAGTTTCTCAAGTGTACTTGCTGCCGCAGCTGGCATAATTCCTAATGAGTGCGATACATCGATAGTGCGGCAGGGCCTGCGCCGCAGAAGAGAGAGTATTTCCTCCTCAAGAGCAAGACGAGTCTTCCAGACAACTGCCTTTCCTCTAGCGTCATGAACTCCGTATATCCACAGTCTGTCCGGACCTAGATGTTGTTCAAGTTCCTTTCCGAAGTTCCTCAATGCTCTATTTGGAACGGGCCTTACTGTTGACACTGCTGCTGGACGCCACGGTGTGTATAATTGTACAAGGTCCGGGCTTATGTCGAGAATGCCGTCGATTAGAGCCCGTTTCGGAAAGCCCTTAATGTTTGTGAGTCCTTTTGGACCACGAAGCAGCATTACTTCTAGTGCGAGCATGCCCTTCATCTCTCCACCAAGCTTCTTGATCGCAGCCTTGATTTCATGTAGCTTGAATGATCCCTTGGAAGGGTGATTTATCCGCTTGAAGGTGTCTTCGTCACCTGCATCGAACTTAGCGGTAACTATGTCAAATTCCAAGATCCCTTTGCGGATGTCTTCGCTGGGCAGCAGAGATGCATTTGTCAAGAGAACTATGGGCAAGTCCTGTGCTGTTCCTCTGATTCTGGATACAATTGAACCAATCTTGGAATTGAGTGTTGGTTCTCCGGTCCCCGAGAACGTCAGAACGTCTACGGTCCCTCTGTCCAGTCTGCTCAGTGTTTCCTCCACTTCGGAGATAATTTCGTCAGAGAAAGGCATCTCGCCCTGGATTTCCTCAGGTGAAGTCACATGCTTCTTTGTTGGGCCCAGCTGACAGTAGATGCAGTTGTAGGTGCATTTCTTCGGGGGAGTAGTGACATCCACTCCCAAGGAACGTCCGTAGCGCCACGAGGATACTGGGCCGTAAGTATACGTCGCTGATATCGCCTCCAAGCCTTGCTAATCTAAGTGTGCTTTCCGCTCACTTATCGCAGTTGGCATTGCCCTTGGAACACGTGTTCTAAGGAATTCTACCTTATGATTGATTCGTAGACTTTGACCAAGGATGTTGTGACTGCCTGCCACGAATATACGCGTTCACATGTCGCACGGAGCGATTCACCTAGTGCGGATGACTTTGAGAGAGCCAAAGCATGTTCAATCCTTTGTGCGATGGTTTCGATACGATTCTGAGCCTCCAGAGGAAACCGCAAATCATTCTCGGCCAGCTCAGCAATAGACTGCTCGAACACGAGCGCGCTATCGCGCAACCCTGAAAAATCCGTCACCAATGGAATCACGCCGGCTGAAGCAGCTTCTAGTGTAACTAGTCCAAATGA
>JAGLUV010000061.1 GCA_023134215.1 Candidatus Thorarchaeota archaeon
ACCCCAGCGAGAACCCAGTGCTTCTAACTGAAGCGCCGTTCAATCCCCGAGAAAATAGAGAACGAATGGCATCTGTCATGTTCGACAACTTCGGAGTACCCGCAGTATATGTCGCAACGCAAGCAGTGCTATCGCTATACGCATCAGGTCGGACAACTGGTCTGGTTATAGACTCTGGTGATGGTGTGACACACATAGTCCCAATCTACGAGGGCTTTGCTATCTCACATGCCATCGCGAGAATCGATCTTGCAGGCCGTGACGTCACCGAGTATCTGCGCAGACTGCTCAGACAGAGGGGTTACACCTTTGTCAGCGGCGCAGAGAAGGAGATTGTCCGAGACATCAAGGAAAAACTCTGCTATGTTGCCCTCGATCCCGAACGTGAGAGGACCGTTGCAGACAAGGCAGGCGTTGACAAGCCGTACATGCTCCCCGATGGCGATGTGATCACTATTGGCGCAGAGCGCTTCCAAGCTCCCGAGTTGTTCTTCAACCCGAGCGCCATTGGCTTGGACACGAAGCCGCTCGATGAGCACATCTATGGCTCAATCAAGGCATGTGACGTCGACTTGAGACGTGACCTGTACGCGAACATCGTGTTGTCAGGTGGCTCGACCATGTTCCCAGGACTTAAGGAGAGGCTCCACAAGGAGATCACCGAACTAGTCCCAGAGAACGTCGAGGTTCGCATCATTGCTCCTCCTGAGAGGCAGTACTCAGTCTGGATTGGTGGAAGCATCCTTGCTTCACTGAAGACCTTCCAGAAGATGTGGGTCAGCCGCAAGGAGTTCGATGAAGCAGGGCCCGAAGTCATTCACAGATGCATCTAGTGCAATTAGTTTCTGAAGGTAGGGCTGCAAGGCCCTCCTTCAAACGCTCTTTCTTTTCGATGTATTTACTTCGAAAGATGTTGGCTCTTCTCTTGCTAAACGAGCTTCTATTTTTTCCTGTCTAGCTCATGGATACGTTTGTCTATCGCCGCCTCTATCTTGCTAATGCTCCTCTGAAGCTTCGTTAGCTGCTTCTCTCTGCTGGCAACTTCCTTCTTCCTATTATCCTCGGACTCGTAGTATTTCTTGCCCGCATCAATCAGTTCCTGTTTTGCCTGACTGAGTTGCTCCTTCAGACTCTCATAATGAATTTTCTTGGCCTCAGCTGCATTATGATACCTCTGGACCTCCGTATCTTGCTGCAAGCGAACACTATCAAGCTCGGACTCGATTTGCTTCAATTCGTTATGGACAATTTTATGATCAAGCAGCATTGGTCCTAGTTTGGCATCATTGAGATACTTCGGATCATGTATCCCTGTTATTGGTGATTCAGCCTTGTTCTCTGCTTCTCGGGTCTGCGCAACGTCTGCAGCTTCGATGACCCGTTCTGGAGCAACTGGCGGTGGTGCAACTTCCACAACAGGTTCCTTGGCTTGCAGGACCGGTATAGCTCGGGGAAGGGGCTTCGGTGAAAGCTTGGCTTCCTCCTCTCGCGGTTTCACTTCGGGCTCAGCTTTGGGGGCGAGTGTCGGCTTGGCGCTGGTGATATGCTCTTCAACGGGCGGGGGAGTGACAACGGGTGCGATTCCGCTTTCTGATGTTCTCTGTGGGGACAGTTCTGCTTGGACCATCGATTCCGGCGGTTGAGTTATGGGGGCCTCTTGTGAATTCGCCATGCTCTCCATGAGCTCACGCACTTCGCTAGCCCTAAGCATCCTAGGCTCAACGATTGCCCCCTGGCCCTCCTCTGTGCCAACCTGATCCGCTCGATGAAATACATCCTTTGCTTTATTGAGCTCAGTCTTTCCCACATGATGTTCAGTTGTCCGCACCCTGTCTTGCTGAATCAAGCTCGGCTTAGCCAGTCCGCCACTTGTGATGATTCCCTCTGGCTTAGGAGTTGGGGGTTCCTTATGCGTTTCAGCCCTTGGTGCTGTTTCTCTAGTTGTGGGCTGCGCTGCCTCAGGAATGCGAGCTACCTCCTTTGGCTTTTCCTTCTTAATCGGTTGAATTAGAGAAGCTCCGCAGCGCACGCAGTACTTCCGAGTCACATTATTGCTTCTACCACACTTGATGCAGATTCTCAAGGTTGCACGTCCGTGTTCAATAGCGCATGCTAATCGTTTTACACTTATCGTACGAGCGTTCGTTGGCAAATGCTACAAATAAACATCATGTCAGGAGTCCAATGAAGCGGGACCGGAGGCCAATTGTAAACGCATCTAGGCGCAACTGGTTTCTGAAGGTGGGATGCAAGGCTTTTCTTCGAACCCTCATTTTCCACAGACAGCGACAGAAGAATACCGGGCGAGAAGGCAACTGTTTATACATCCGCGTTGCTAAGTGGGAACGATATGAGTGAACTGGAGATAATCGTGGAACCTGCTGAGTCTTTCGAAGACTATGAAGAGGCTTGGCTAGCGTGCATGAGTCATGTCCACTGGATTGAGGACCGTGGTCCGTTTGACTATCACTCGGATGAAGAACTAGAAGAGATACAGGAAGAGTTCGACAAACCTGAGAACACCTTCCTAGTTGCACGGCTGGATGATGATGACGAAATTGTGGGAGTCTTGGGCATCACGTCAGATGACAAAACGGGCTGGCTCAGGAGATGGGAACCAGGAGTGCCTCCCTTCGAGCGAGGCAGCGGTATTGCAGATGCACTCATGAAATTTGGCTTTTCGTTTCTGAAGGACAGAGGGGCTGAGAGGGTAAGATGCAGGCTGAGATATCCGCTTGACCGTCCAGATCTTATGGCATGGCACGCCCAATTGTACGATAGCTTTGGGTTCAAGAAGAAAGGACCCATGAGTGTGACGCTGTTGTTAGACCTGAGTCTGTCAATTCCACAGCCTACACCAGAGGACATAGTAGTCAAGACGCTTGATGACTTCACATTGGAGGAGCTCAGCGAGCTCACAGTAACGGCATTCACGTCTACCCCAGAGGATAGAGCTGTTCATGGTTACGACTCTGCAGTCACAGATTATGACCAAAGTCTTCAGATTCAACAGGCAGCCAAGGCCGGGAAGTTCGGTTACTCCCCTGCAGACTTCTGGAGGATTGCTATGGTAGACGGAGAGCTAGCTGGTCTGCTGATAGGATGGAAACCTGATTTCAAGTATCGGCCGCCCTTTGGCATAATAGGAGAACTTGGCGTATCCCCGAATTTCCGGAGAATCGGTGTCGCATCACTTTTGGTCAACCAGATTAACCAGCTGTTCTTGGAACATGGTTGTCAGTATTCATGGGTTGGTACACCGGAAACCAATCGCGGCGGTCTAGAACTCTACCAATCGCTAGGATTTGTTCCAATCATCGGGCTTATCGAGTACGAAATGACATTATAGGACTCTTAAAGAGTCAATCCTTTCTTCAGCTGCTTCCCTCGCTGACCACCTGTCTGAAGACCTCCTCGGCCTTGTCTTGACTGGGGAACTTGAGTCCGAACCATTTTTTCATATGGAGAATTAGAACCCAATCCTCCACCCATGCAACGGTGTACTTGGAAAGGTCTTCGATTTCCAGTGCCTTGAGAAATTCATTCTCAGCCACATCTTGGTCCATTGATTCGAAGTACAGTCCCGCTGCTTTCTTTACCCCTGCCATCTTGTGGTCACCTGAGCCTAGGTTTGTGTGAGCCATTAAAAAAGCTCCTACAATCAAGTGCACTGGGGAACTAGCTATACGTCAATCACTAGGGAAATCGGTTTCCGTCGGAACGTAACACTTTATGCCCGGTAGCGTTTTCACTGGTGCTTAAGGCCCCATGAACTGCAGGAGGATTCGGTGACGACTGAAAACACTAATGACGCTTACGAACGACTTGCTGAGGTTCTCGATAAAATTCCGAATAGCTATGCAAGCGTGGAAGATGGAGCTCATCTCAAGGTCCTTCGATGGATATTCACACCCGAGGAGGCAGACCTTGCCAGTCGGATGAAGTTGCGAGGGGAAACAGTAGAAGAGATGGCGGACCGACTCAAGCTAAATATCGAAGGAATGGAGAGTAAGCTCGAAACGATGTCCGAGAAGGGACAGATTCGCGCATGGAACTCGAGCACGGGCCGAAGATATGCATTGATCCCGTTTGCAGTCGGAATCTATGAGGAACAGCTAGGTCGCATGGACAAGGAGTTTGCCCAGCTCGCCCAAGACTACTTTGTGAAGTGGGGTGGGGGCGAGCTCTTGGGCACCAAGCCTGCATTTTTCAGAGTGATACCAATCAACGCAGCAATCAAGACTGAGCTTGAAATCCATCCTTACGACGTGGCTGAGGAGATAATCAGGAGCTCCAAGTCTTGGGGTATCCGTGAGTGCATCTGCAAGAAACAGCAGGAGCTGTTGGGCAACCCCTGCAAGTACCCAAAATCAGTCTGCCTAATCTTTGCTCCCAAGAAAGAGAATGCCTTTGACGAAGACGAGTTGACTCAGTCCATAACGATGGAGGAGTCTCTGAAGATATTGCGCGAGTCCGAGGAAGCTGGTCTAGTTCATTGCACTATGAACATCCAACGCGGCAACTACTACATTTGCAATTGCTGTACTTGTTGCTGCTATGTACTCAGAGCAGTTTCCCTATCCGGAGCACCTCACGCCTTTGTGAAAGCAAACTTCATTATCAGTGTGGACACCGAGCTATGCAGCGGATGCGGCACTTGCATTGAACGATGCCAGTTTGATGCGCTGAGCATCCCCGAAGACATCAGTGTGGTCAATCCTGATCTCTGTGTAGGATGTGGAGTCTGTGTCATAACTTGTCCCGAAGGCGCATTGGAACTGAAGTCGGTGAAAGCCGAGGAGATGAAGAAACCGATCGAATCATTCATGGACTGGATGACACAGAAGGCAATCTCCCGAGGCGTTGACCCCTCAGACCTGTTGTAGACGGATCTCCGCCTACTGGTCATCCGACCTCCTCCATATCGCTTAAGTGGGTGAAAGACCGAGTATGGATGACTTGACATATGACAACGGACTCTGACGACACATCTGAAAAGAAGGGAAGAACCCAACGTCGTTCAAGGAAGTATATTCCTCATCTGGCGGAGTTCTACTTCAGGCCTGACCATGACTGGACTGCAGGTGACGCTCGCAAGATATTCGAGAAGAAGGCTCGCTTGATGGGAGGGATGGCTCTCGATACTGTACTATTCGAAGAGTGTGTCAAAGGAATGCAGCAACTTCCTGAAGGTTCAATTGACCTGGTCATTGCCGATCCTCCCTTTGGAATAGACTTCAACGGCAGGAGCGGTGCTTACAATCGCGATGAATCCTTTGTCATTGAGGGCTATAAGGAAGCGCAGGGAAGCTATGAAGACTTCACGGTCGATTGGATCGGTGAGTTACCGCGAGTCATGAAGCAACATGCTTCAGCGTACATCTTCAGTGGCTGGAACAACTTGGAGTTTGTACTAAAAGGCGCCAGAGAGGCTGGATTAGCTCTACTTAACCACATCATATGGCACTATCCGTTTGGAGTCTTCACAAAGAAGCGGTTCGTCACCAGTCACTACCATGTGCTACTGTTGGCCAAGGACCCTCAGGAGTACTTCTTCAACAAGTTTGAACATTATCCTGAGGATGTATGGAGAATCAAGCGTCAGTACCGGGCTGGTCAAGAGAAGAATAGCACGAAGCTTCCTCTGGAAGTTGTAAGCAGATGTATTGATTTCTCATCCTGTCCAGGTGATGTCGTTCTAGACCCCTTCATGGGTAATGGAACCACTGCAGTGGCAGCCAAGGGGAACTGGCGACATTTCGTCGGATTTGAGATTAACCAGCAGTTGAAACCAATAATCGATAGTGAAACGGGGGGAATAAGGCCCGGACAGATGTATAGACCGTACACAGAACGGCTGCCATCGACAGAGGAATTGGGTGTTCTCCACCCCCGTGCGTATAAGGAATATCTGAAAGCCGAGAAAGCCGGCAAGGGATGACTGGATTGATGAGAGATGGAACCGGAAGATCTCTACCAACGCCATGGGTCCCGCGGTAATAGACTGGGCGATGCAGTCGCGACGACTGATGTATTCGATAGGCAATTCGGGTCAGAGCTTGCCGCATGGGAGCTTGAGCTTCATAGAGGATTCCAAGAGCGCCTAAGCGGACGGACATTGAAAATTCGTGGATTTGTTCACCATACAAGGGACAGTTCGCTCATTCTTCTCACTCCCAGTCCTTGGCTCTTCGAGGGGATGTTTGTCCACTTTCGTCAGAACCAAGATCTGCCACTCGATGGAGATTTCATCGAAGTCACTGGAAGAAGCGTTGCTGCTCCTCGAATGCTAGAGCGCTCACGAGTGATTGTCAGAGCAATCACTGCTGATTCAGTGGAAAAGATGCCTGAAAAGTTCCTATCGGAGATCAAACATCCGATATCTCTCAAGGAACTATCGGGCATGCTCTTTGAGCAGGTTGGAATGGCTGAGGCGAGCAAACGCGTCTTTGCTCAACTGTTCATCTCGAGTCCACCCTTCGAGGAGAGCATTGGCGGACTCACTGCAGGGATTCAAGCGATAGCTTCACAAAGGCAGGTCAGACAGCTGCTTGGTTTCATACGTGATGTGCTCCCACCAACGTTTCGTGGTAAGGCTGTGAAACATAGGAAGGTGAGGGGTATCAGTGTGGTGACGCCAAGGCTCTGGCGAATGGATGTGGGGTCTCCGAGCAAATCCAGAATGGAAACTCTTTGCGTCAAGAGAATGGATCCATCTGGCTTTAGAGAGGTATCTCTGAGTGCTCTTACTGATAGCGAAACAGGCTATCTTCCGGACGTACCCTTAGCTCTCACATCGGAGGACTTCTGGGTTGAACGGAAAGCAGCCTCGGACCTAAGACTACCAATAATCAAAGCCGCAATCACCTATCAGCTGTTGACTCCAAAAGTGGCTAAACGCTCAATTGAAGCAAGCACAAAGCACGTGCTCTCCAGATTGGAGACCCTCAAGGAAAGCTTCGACCTTGAAGATGCATCAATGTCACGAGGAAGTATTCTCGATGCTGACTCGCTAGGCAGGCCCCTAAGCACGGTCCGGTTGGCGCGTTCATCAGCTAGAGCATTTTGGAAAGACAAAGTGACTGCTAGCGACTTGAAGCGATCGTGGGACCGGGTGCTTGAGCCCGCCCTCAAAGAATATCTTGAACTCACTCAGCTGAAGACTGAGGCGGAACGCGACTGGGGGAAAGGTCGACCGTTACATCGCTTCAATACAAAGATACTGAAGGCGCTCAAGAAGCTTGATGCTGGAACGTCAAGCTCGCTCGGACCATCTCTAGGCGAAATTGCGGCAGAGGCTGGCCTAGAACATCATATTGCAGCCAAAGAGCTGGAACAGATGAAGAATGCTGGTGCTCTGTACGAGCCGCGTCCGGGGCATTATAGGCTTGTGTAGTATCTTTCAGTCCAACAACTTCAGGAAGTCATCTGGTTCGCTTCCTTCCTCGATTAGCTCAATCTCCTGCACACCTACACGCTCTGCATCGTAGCGTCGTGCAAGTATAGTAGCATCGAACTTCTCTCTTGAACTGGCTTCCTTTCCACGCCAAACAAAGAGGTCATCCCATGCGTCCAAGATGAAGACATCATCACTTTTCAGAGACGGCTTCTCTCTAGATACTTCTGCAAAGAATGTTTCGTCGCCTTCTCGGTGAACACGCCACAGTTTGTGCTCATGGGTTTCCATCTGGACCTTCCTGAGAATGCCTTCAGTGTCATCATCTGTCAGGTGGAAGTCATCGAAGAGGCTTTTGAATGACTCAGGCTCGTTACCACCTTCAATACGATCTATGTCTGCGTGACCTTCACGTGCAGTGTCCTTCATAACCGCAGATGCGGCTGTTAGGAATTTTTCATCAGCAGTTGATTTTGGTCCAATCCAGAGGTAAATCTTGGGACCCGCATCAACAAGATAGCAGTCGCCTCGTCCAAATGCACCAGGATCGTGCATCTTGACTAGACGGCCCTTTTGAATATGAAATACAATCGGTTCTGGCATGAATGCAAGAGCAGCACAATCAGCCTTAAGTTCTGTCTTTATGTAATCTTGCAGGGGTTCTTACCGTTGAGGTGAGCAGAGCTGCCAGAGTTACCTGAGTTGGATGTGATTGCCAGCAGACTCACTTCGTTGCTGCAAGGCAAAACAATCCAGAAGGCAGTAATCAACAATCATCTAGTACTTCACGGCATCGAGGTTAAGCACTTCGAAGATGAAGTGACCGGCAAAGTCTATGGAGCAGTCCGAGCGGATGGTAAATTCCTATTGATATCTCTTGAAAATGATTGCGAGATAGTTGTGAACCCGATGCTTGCTGGTAGGTTCCGGTTGATGGAAAGACCCAAGCGGCCATCCAAGACAGACATTTTCCACTTACATTCCGAGAACCAAATTCTAAGGTATACGGACAGGAAGCAGATGAGTCGGGTCTATCTGGTGCAAGGGGGCGATTACTCGCGGGTAGCAGAGTTCAATGGCCGCGGTCCTTCAGCCTTGGATCCTGAACTGAAGTTGACTGAATTCAAGCGACACCTGAGGAGCCGTCGTGGGCAGATCAAGAACATTCTGCGGAACCAGAAGTTCGTCAAGGGTATTGGCAATGCCTACGCTGATGAGATTCTTCTTTACGCCGGAATACTTCCTTTCCGAAGGAAATCGAGTTTGAGTAACGAAGAAGTAGAACAGCTCTACAATGCTATGCGCAACGTACTGATGAAATTCAAGGGGGTCCTGGAAAAACGACCCCTTGATGAGATTGCCCTTGAGAAACGGGACTTCATGATGGTCCATAACCGGGGCGGTGGAGTCTGCCCGTTGTGTGGTGGACGTATCTCAGAAGTTAAAGCGAATCGATTCAAAACGAATTATTGCCAAACGTGTCAGAAGTAACACAAATATGAGGGCTTGTTCTCATATCCGACTAGTGCCTAGACGCGAGATGAATACGAATGGACAAGTGGGAAGAGAGCTTTCTCCGAGATATCATTGAATTGGACACCAATAGTGATGAGAAAAAGAACTACACAGAATGTGCTGAGATCATAATGAGATACTGTAAGGAGGCAGGTCTCAAGGTCGAAAGTTTCGACTCTAAACATGATGGCAAGCCGCAACCGAACGTCGTAGCTACCATGGATGTAGGATCTAAGGTCACAGTTCTGCTATGCACGCACTATGATGTTGTGCCAGCTGGAGATGTCGAAGCATGGACTCGACCTCCTTTCAAACTGACTGTTGAGAAAGACAAGGCGTATGGTCGAGGTGTGACTGACGATAAGGGCAATGTTGTGGCTTGCGTGAGTGCAGCAAAGGAACTCATCAAGAAAGGAACCGCGAAGGTAAACTGGAAGATACTGATTTCACCTAACGAAGAGATTGGCGGCGCGTGGGGTATCGAATACCTCATGAACGGTCCACCTAAGATACGTGGGGACCTAGGGTTAGTTATTGACTCAGGGCCCACATACGTAAGCGTTGGGGCCAGCGGTGTCGTGGCTGGAACAATCACAGTCCATGGAACTCAAGGCCATGCTGGATACCCGTTTGCGTTTAACAATGCCATTCACCTCTCGATCCCGTTGCTTGATCGCATGCTGGATTATGTTGATGTGCGAAGAAAAGTAGAATCAAAACTACCTGCACCTCCTGGTAGTCCCCATGCCACTCTATGGGGTCGATTCAGTATGACCATGTACCAAGCTGGTAGTAAGACAAATGTCATCCCAGGAAAGGCAGAAATCTCATTTGATTGCAGATGCATCCCAGAAGAAGATCCGAAGGAAGTAGCCAAGGATCTCGAGAAGTTCTTGGAACTTGCCAAGACGGAAACAGGTGTTGATGCAAGCCTTGAGATTAAAATGACAGTTCATGGCTGGGGTTCTGATCCTGAGAACAAGTACATCAAGGCGTTTCATGCGGCCGTTCAAGAAGCTGTAAGTCCCGAGATACCTATCTCCGCGGACCTAGGTGGAAATGACGGACACTTCTTCACTGCAGTAGGAATTCCTACTGCCTGTTACGGGACTATTGCTGAAGACGGAAATTTCCATGGCATTGACGAGTTTCTTAGACTTGATGACTTCGAGAAAGTGAAGAAAGCACTCATCCACTTTGCTGAGACGTGTGAGTAGATGACTGACATCCATGACCTGGAGATTGGAGCACCGGGTCCTTTCCTGCCGCCCTATGACAATGTTGTCAGAAACGCTCGGACCATCGACTCTCTGGGATACGACAGTATGGCGTTTCCAGACCACTTCGCGGGTTTCATTCCCGAG
>JAGLUV010000062.1 GCA_023134215.1 Candidatus Thorarchaeota archaeon
CCCGCAATTGTGCTAAGGAATCTGTAAGGAGGCGAGATGGTGGCAAAGAAGAAAGCAGAGATTCTGAAGGGAAATCCTTGGTGGTCTCTTTCATATGCGTTGACATCATTGAAGAACTACCCTGTGCGCAATATGGGCATCGCTCTTGTTCTGGCGATTGGTATAGCCCTTCCTACCACGGTGTTTGTGTGGACCAACACGGGTACCGAGCTTGTCGTAAATGAGTACTTCCAAGAGGAATCCTACCAGATGGCTTTGAGTGCAAGAGCTGGTGAGTCTTTCGAGTCTTCCGATCTTCTGGAGGCCCAATCAACTGCACTGGGTAGCGACTTCGTTGAGTACGCTCATCTAGTTCCCTCATCAATCGGGATTCTTACAGGCGACTTCTTTCGCGGGTGGTCTGAGTATTCAATGCTTGGCATAAACTATGTCCAAGGAATCAAAGACATGCGCGTGATTATTACAACGCGCGAAGTTCTAGCCAACTGGTCCCGCGACTTTACTTGGCGTGGCGACTTCTCGCTCTCTCTTGGTCAGATCTTAGTATCAGAGCAGTTCGTTAGCTATGCTCACGAAGTGCACAACATCACAATAGATGTCGGTACTACCATCGACATGGATTTGCTTCGATATGGTACTCGCGGAAACCAGCCTGGCTCACCAACCTCACTTGGTCGGTATCCCGTCGAGAATCTCATGGTTGTTGGTGTCTACGAAATCAAGGATGTGGGGTCAATTATTGGCACCTCATTTCCGTCCATCACACGTCTGAACTGGGACCCCTTAGGCATTAGAAGGGATGTAGTTCTAGGAATCACGGATTCCGTCATTATACTGGAGGATGAGGTAGGGGCGGAAGTTGTTGACGAAGTTGCTAGGAGCGGCTTCTTCCCACCTGTGGTCCTCCTCAGGCCGTCAGAATCGGGTCTGCTGCAGTACGGAGCACAAAACATCGGAACCAACCTTGCTGCATTAAAAATCCAGCTTGAGGAGCAATACCCAGGCATATACGTTGATGGGCTTTCAGAAATCTGGAAGCTCGAATCCTTCATAACCACATATCTTCAGAGCCAGATTCTAACAATCATCGCTTTTCCTGTTCTGATTATGAGTCTGATGCTGACAGTGTTCACATCGGAAACATCAATCTCGCGACGAAAAGGAGAAATTAGCGCACTAAGAGCAAAGGGAGCTTCCTTCAATCAGGTCTTCTCAACCTTCATGTGGGAATCGATGTTCTTGAGTGCCTTAGGGTTTATCCTGGGAGTCGGCCTTTCGTATATCATGGCTCCTCTGATTGGTGCTTCGACTGGACTCTTCTCCTTTGATCCTGTTCGCTACGCTGTATTCATCTCGCACATAGCGTTCCCCCCCTTAGGCATTATCATCGCAGCTGCCATCGCTTTGTATCTACCTGCGTCGTATTTGATGCATGTATCAAGGAGGATAGATGTGTCCGAAGTAGGTCAGCCCACAACTGGGGCCGCCTCTGAAGATACGGAAGACGCGAGCATCTGGCGCTATGTCATAGGTCTTGCTGTAGTTCTAATCGCATTACTCATCATGCCAGAAGTAATAATACCAACAGGGGCGATGGCTGTTGCTGAAGTGTTGGTGGCAGCTCTTCTTCTATTCGTGGCATCATATCTAGGTTCTCGCGCCATGCGATTGGTCACTGCGCGAGTGTCTGGAGGGACTAGTTTTCTGCTTGGCGAGAAAAGCCTCTATCTCAGTCAAAGCCTTAGGAAAAGGAAAGGCCAGTTCATTCCCTTGCTGGTAATACTAACTCTCACACTGACTACGACAACCATGATGCTGATCCAATCGTCAAGCTTTGAGGCGACACTTCAGAACGAGCTACGCTACTCGATTGGAGCGGATATGCGAATAGAGTCCGATCCGAAATCACTGGACTTCAATCAAACTCTCCTAAGCTACCCCGGAATATTTGAAGCCACGCCAGTGATTGAAACCCGGGCTCAGGTTGGCCTTCATCGGTTCTTCTTGGAAGGTGTGGACGCCCAAGCTTACAAGCGCATTGGCATATTCTCTGAAAGCAGCTTCGTGAACAACGATTCGCAAACCGTGTTAACCGCCTTGGCTTCCGTACAGAATGGCATCGTGATTAGCGAGTACTTTGGAACTCTCTGGAATAAGACGGTGGGAGATACCGTGCAGATTGACTATAACACGGTCAACACAACCACATTCAGCGAGTTTGAGGTGGTTGGCTTGATGCGTAGCGCTCCTGGCTTTGGAGTGGCTTCTACCAATGATATCAGCGGCGCATCCTTCGCATCTCAGTTTGGCTTTCAAGTGATACATGGATTTGCCTTGGTCAATCTGGATTTCTTATCAATGCAAACTCTCATAGACACCTCAAGTCTGTTCTTTGTCGACACGGTCTATTACTCAGATTTGACTGACGTAATTGATACAATCGAGGTGGAAAGGAATACACGCGTCTTCACTCTCGAAACGTTCGATGTGAGTGCGGAATCCAACTCCATCCAGCTATTCCTATCCGGTATTCAGGGCTTGACGATGATATCGTTTATCCTCTGTGCGGCAATGGGGCTCACAGCAATTGCGCTGTTTCTTGGATCTGCGGTAATGGAGCGGGAACCAGAGTACGCTGTCTTCAGGGCATTGGGTGGTACCAAGAAACAAGTCATCTCTATGGTGTTCGGCGAGTTTGCAGGATCAGTTGTTGCGGCTATTGCGATTAGCGTTTTACTTGGATTTGTTTTTGGATACACGATGAGCATTCTTACTTTGGGACTCTCACCATTTCTCCCAGTTTTGCCCGAAGTCCTATCATTCCCATACATAATGATGATGGTGGTTCTCTCACTAGAGAGTGTGGTGATGCTGCTGAGCACATACCTGCCAGCCCGCAGAGCTGGCTCCACAGACCCCGCATCGGTCTTGAGGAATCTGTGAGTGTGGATAGATTTGCTTGAACAAAGGCGTTTTAAAGAAGCTCGCGAGAACGAGGAGTTGTGCGCATAATGACCATTGCTGAAGAACTGGACCTTTATGGCGATTACCCTGACGACGTTGTGGTTAGCGTTGAGAACGTGTACAAGATATACAAGACCCACGAGCTTGAGGTAGTCGCACTAAGCGGAGTATCTATGCAGGTGCTCGAAGGCAAGATAATGGCGGTAGTAGGTCCCAGCGGGTCAGGTAAGACCACACTAACAAACATCATGGGTGGCATCACTAAGGCTACAGTTGGCAAGATCTACTGGGCAAACCTGCGCACGGATATCACCAAGCTTAGCGAGCGGGTACTCACTGAAGCACGCCGCAATTTCTGTGGCTTCGTTTTTCAGACCGCGAATCTGCTGCCTCATCTGAATGCATGGCAGAACATCGAGCTCGCAGCGCGGATTGCAGGAGTTCCTCGTCAGGTACGCAAGGACCGCGTTGACAGGCTCATCAAGCTTGTTGGCCTTGAGGAGAGAAGACGTAGCAAGGCTACGACGCTGAGTGGCGGTGAGAGGTCAAGAGTGGCGATTGCGAGTGCTCTTGTGAACCTGATTGACACAGAAGGCAAGGGTTTAGTTCTTTGTGACGAGCCGACTGGAGACCTCGATCCTGAAACCTCAGAGCGCATTCTCGATCTCTTCCAAGAGCTCAACGAGTCTCTCGGAACGTCATTCTTCATCGTGACGCATAGCCAGCAGGTTGCGTCCAAGGCAGATATCACCGTCGAGATTCGTGATGGTATCATCTCAGGCTTCCATGAGGCTGGTGTCGACCTAGACACCATGGATGACACCAGAATCGTTAGATTAGACCGCAACTATCGATTGGCAATGCCAACTGACCTTCTTGAACGTGCTGGAAATCCAACGGAATTCCGCATTACTCTCGATGGTGGGAAGTTCATTCTCGTGCCGCAGGTGGGTGATGTAATAGACACTATGCGGGTCCGCAAGATACGAACCTGTAGGGTCTGTGGACACGAGATTCCACAGGGCAAGTTCATTTGTGCAAACTGTGGAAGCACCGTATAGACCTATTCATACGCCTGCCAATCTTATCGGGAGTCTTGAGGCTCAGGAGAATCCCGTCGCTTGAACAATGCTACCATCTCTTCGATACAACGCCAATTACCCATTGACTTTCGAATCTCTCGCCTGATGCGCTTCAAAATGACAATCTTTCTGAGCTCGAGATCCCTTTCAACGAACCTGCATAGATCAACACCCTCTGGATCGAAATCAGTGAGTATCAGGACTTGACCCCCCTTGCCTGCTGCGGATGCAATCTCTTCAAGAAATTCTAACCGCGGCTTGCCTGACTGGGTCTTGACAATTCTCGCCTTAACTCCTAATTCTCGCAGAATCTTCTCGTCCCTCTTACCCTCAACCACAATCAGGAGCCCCTCGTATTGCTCATC
>JAGLUV010000063.1 GCA_023134215.1 Candidatus Thorarchaeota archaeon
AAGAAAATCAAGGCGGGCCTAAATCTGGAACAGATGCGCATGGCGGCCTCCAAAGGTGAACTTGATGTCCTCTACGTGAGTGATGGCTCACTGCCCGTGAAAGGTTTCAAGAAAGTTAAGCATGTAATCTACCAATCCCCATACCCCTCGGAATGGGTCAATCGCGCGTCCGTAATTCTTCCCGCGGCAGCCTTTGTGGAGGACTCTGGAACAGTTGCCAACATGGAGATGAAGCAGCTTACGCTGAAACAGGTCACTCCGCCTATTGGAAATTCGAAACAGGATTGGCTAATACTAACTGAGCTTGGCAGGAAGCTTGGATTGGAGGACTTCAAGTACAAAAGCTCGAAGAAGGTGACGAAGGAGCTAAGGGAGTTTACTAAGGAACTAGGTTCTGGAGCCATAATCGAAATCGAGCGGGTTCGGAAGGCAGCTGACTGGAACCCCGCGTATAGGGGCGCAATCCTTGCTGAGAGAATAGGGGACCTGAAGACATTCATTGACGCTCTACCAAAGAGAGAACGTCCATTGTCTACCGAATCGATAGACGATTTCGTTAAGAGATTATCAAAACAAGGGGGCGCAGACTCTCAGGTGAAGGAGGTGGCCTGATGAAGGGCACAATAGTGATCAACGAACAGGTAGTCCCAAATGTAAGGCGCCTTGTACTTGAAGCGCCAGCCATCGCTCGTCGTGCAAAGCCTGGACAATTTGTAATCCTGATTCCAGATGCCGAGGGTGAGAGAATTCCCTTCACACTCTCCGATTGGAACGCTTCAGAAGGAACAATCACAATATTCTACTTAGAAGCTGGCGTTTCAACTATGAAACTCACTCGCTTGAAGCCGGGTGAAGCTGTCTATACACTCGTGGGGCCTCTAGGCAAACCTACAGAGATTGAGAAAGTTGGAACAGTTCTACTTGGGGGTGGATGCTACGGTCTTGGAGGAATCTACCCACTGGCTAGGGCATTCAAGGAAAAGGGGAACAAGGTCATTGCTCTTCTGGAAGCTCGCACTGCTTACCTCATCTACAACGAGGACAAGATTAGAGAGGTGGCAGACGAAGTCATCATCGCCACTGCGGATGGCTCTCGTGGAGTGCGAGGCCATGTTTGGGAGTCCATTAAGGTCTTGGAGGAGAGGGGCGAGAAGATCGACCATGCACACTTCGTTGGATGCACGTACATGATGATGACATCCTCAAGAGCGACAGAGCCAGCAAGCATCCCCACAATTGTCAGCCTTAATTCGCTCATGGTCGATGGCACCGGAATGTGTGGATGTTGCAGAGTCCTAGTAGGAGGCGAAACCAAATTTGCCTGCGTTGACGGGCCTGACTTCAACGGGCATTTGGTAGACTGGGATAATGTATTCGCTAGGGCAGGTGCTTACGTTGGTGAAGAGAACTTGGCATATCAGTTCCACCAAAGCAGAGCTGACGGAGCCATCAAAGATAACGGATGCAAGAACTGCGGCAAGGAGGCGGTCTGATGGGCGGCAAGACTCTGACAGCGAAAGAGAGGATGGCAATCCCCAGAGCGAA
>JAGLUV010000064.1 GCA_023134215.1 Candidatus Thorarchaeota archaeon
CGCCATGAACTGGAATTCACAGAAGCGCTAGAGCAGAAGTTTGGGCATTTGGGTGAAATCAGGTGAGAACAGAGATTCGCATCGCTGGGACTGGCGGAATGGGAGTAGTACTCGCAGGTGTTATTGTAGGAGAAGCTGCAGTCGTGCATGGCGGACTCAATGCAGTTCAGAGCCAGAGCTATGGTTCTGAGGCAAGGGGCACTGCAGCGAAGAGCGAGGTAATCGTGAGCGACGAATCGATTAGGTATCCGAAAGTGCGTAAGGCCGATTACTCAGTTCTAATGTCACAAAAAGCTCTTGAGATGTACCTTAAGGATGCCAGAGAGGATGGAGTTCTAATAGTCGATCCCGATCTGGTTAGGGCCGATGAAATCGAAGGCGCCTACGAGGTTGTCAAAGTACCTGCTATGAAGATTGCAGATAATCTTGGTCTTCGACTGATTTCGAATATGGTGATGCTGGGCGCGTTAGTGAAGAAATCAGGGCTCTTCGATTTGGAGGTTCTGGAGAAGGCGGTTGCGGACGTTGTACCAGAGAAAACTCTTGATCTTAATCTACAAGCAATCCGAGCTGGTGCTGACCTAGTTTAACCGCCATGAATCAGCGGCAAGACGATTATTACGTCCCCATCACTCAGCTCTGTTTCAAGCCCACCAGTAAGTCCAACGTCAACTTCATTCAATAGAACAAGCGCCTCACTATCAATGGATTCGGGACTGCTCCATATCTCACTGACTGTTTCTTCCTTCTGCAGCAACTCCTCAAGCAAATCACGGAGGGTCGATTTCTCTCTTACTTCAATATGGAAGATCGGTGTTTGCATCCGTTTGCCTACGGGTCCTCGAAATCTGACTGCCACCCTCATATGCATCTCTTCCACATTCACATTCCAAATGATTGTTTCAAGACCTCGGGATTGAGGTTGCCCGCTTTGTACGTTTTACCTGTCTTGATATCATTGATTGTTATCTCGGCCGGACTGAAGAGTAGCGGGTCCACCTTGTAGAAATCGAACTCGAACCTCTTGAAGAGGTCATAGAACGGTTGCCCATACTGAGAGGACGCAGATGACGGAGCTTTCTCTATCAGATCTGCTAGGTCGTCATCGTCGTCTGACTCCACGAAGTAGAAGGTTTTCCCACCATACAGTATGCAGTCGTTTGTAGCACCCATGGCTCTGTTATCGTTTTTGGCCACCGGAGCGATAGGAGCTACTCCGTGTGCAGTTTTAATCTTATCAAGATTATAGGCCAACTCGTGAAGCTTGTGCATTCCAACTTCAACAATCCGCGACGATATCTGTACAGAACCTGCTACGCTAGCAGTTGGAACCATGATGCAGAATAGATCCGCAGGAGCAATACCACATTTACCTGCTATGAACTCTGTGACATTTTCGGGAGGTGCGATTCTGGTTTCGAGCACGATCACTCCATGCTTTGCCTTGTCGCGATATTTCAGCTCATCGTACAGCTTTTCTGTAACAGCAAGAGCTCTAGCTGGTCCTGACCCCATTGCAAAAAACTTGTCAACCTTAATGGTCCATCCCGCGTACTGTGAGCCCATTGTGGCAATCTTGGGATTATCTGTGTTGACTATGACAGCAGGGAGCGTGAGGTCTCCAATATGTGTTTCAGTAACTCTGACGGTGCCCAAGCCTCCCAGACATATTTCTCCAATGAGCCTACCAGCCTCGATGCTCCCCGGGGAATCTATGCCTGCATCAATCAGAGTTGTTCCGTTGTCAAGCTCTTGCACTGAACAATCGAGGACCTCTTGTCTATCAATAAACTCCTTCACAATTTCAAGGGCCTTCTTGTTTACGCTCAACGTCATTTCAACAACATCTCCAGTGTGTGTTCGTGAGTCGAGCGATAGGCAAGTATCAAATCCACCTACATAGTCTGTTCAAGTCAACCGGGACTCCGTGAGTCGGACGATGAGAAAAGTTTATCTCCGCTTCCAGTTGGCACACCGTTAGCAGAAGCCCCAGTAGCTCAGCCAGGTTAGATCGCTTCCTTGGTAAGGAAGAAGCCGCGAGATCCCGCCTTATTTCAAGGTGGGACGCGAATTCAAATCTCGCCTGGGGCTCCATTTCCTTTTGAAATTGCAGACTAATCTAGCCCGAGTTGGCAGCCGCATAATCCCTGATGATACTCTCAGTATCGAGGCACGTTTCATTCCTTAGTCGTTCGTTTCGCCTGATTCTCACAAGCGACATGAAGACCAAATACCCTCCCACAATGACCAAGGCTGCAATCCCTATGACGAGAGCAATAACGAACGACAACACGGCGTTCACATCATAGTAATTTGACGTGGCGATGAGGATTGTCATCAGAGATAGCGGAATCGTAAGAATGCCAATCCCTGTGCGCAGTTCAGCAAGATATGTACGTTTCTCAGCCTCAATGGTCCTTATGATGGCTAGTGTGGTTCTTAAGTTGGGCGGTTGCCCGGACAATTGAATCTCGGTTTTGTCCTGTATGTCTGTCACCTTGCTGGCCTCTTCATTAAGTCTAATCTCTCATTGGTCTAGGAGGCCGTCATCTGACCCTAATTCTGTTTTTCGTTTGCGGCGTTTCGCGATGAGTAGACGCGCTTGCTCCGGACCTACCATTTCTGAGATTCTCTTGAATGCTTCAGGGTCGTCCGCCCTGTCCAACCATTTGTCTATGTTTTTCTGCAGTTCAGGCGAGAGATCTTTTGCGAGCTTCTTTTTTCTGCCCTTTCTATCTAGTCCGAAGTCGTCAGGCCCTAACAGGCTCATTTTCCATACCCGAAATACTCTACGGCCTAACTCGTTATGACCTTTCGCATAGTTCGCCAGGGTCTTGCTCCGCTATTCTTATAACCGCCTGCGAGTGACCACGGAATTACATGGGTCGGTGGTCTAGCTTGGCAACAGGCCGCCATTATCGGCGACTTGCCAGATTGATTCTTGGTTTGGGTCCAAGGGATCGCGAGTTCGAATCTCGTCCGGCCCACCATCCTGCTTCTCATATCAAAGTCACAATAATCAGTGCACTGTCGTGAAATAGTTCGGCAATCCCCGAAATCCTTATCATCATGTCATTGAGGTTAGCCGTTTCATGGCAATGCCAATGTCTGTCAGGGATAGATTTGCTCGACGCATAGCTGGAGAGATTGCTCTCTCCGAGCATCCAGGACAGGCAATGCGTGCCTGGAGGAAGAGATTCCGGCTTCCTCAGGTTGTTCTTTCCAAGTACCTAAAGATCAGTCCGAGCGTGATTAGCGATTACGAATCTGGCAGACGGAAGTCCCCTGGGACTGCAACGATACGACGCTTTGTCATGGCTCTATTGGCCTTGGATGAGCGCAATGGTGGAACGGCGGTTTCGGCTTTTGTACGCTTGATGGATGTCAGCCTTATAGATCTGAACGTTGTTCTGGCTATGAATGATTTCGCAATAGCCATGAAGGCCAGAGAGTTCTGTAATCGGCTGAAATGCGAGATCCTGTCCGGAGAGGACCTTCTTGATCGGAATATCTATGGCTATACTCTTGTTGATGTTGAACGAGCAGTAAAGGAGCTCAACAGTGAGGCTTTCATGAAGCTCTTTGGAGCCACGACAGAGCGTTGCCTAGCCTTCACTAATACAAGCACCGGCAGAGCTCCACTGATTGCCATAAAGACCCAGGAATTCAGGCCTTCACTGGTAGTGTTGCATGGGGTGAAAGAAGTTGATTCCCTGGTGATCGAGTTGTCAGAACAGATGCGAATACCCCTTGCAGTGAGCAAGATTAAATCCTTGGATACCTTAGTCAAAGAACTCCGTAGTATCACACCTGACTAGCTGAGTATCATCTTTAGAATCGCCATTCTAGTGACCACTCCACTGTATACTTGGTCAAAGTACTTCGCTTGTGGTGTGGCATCAACCTCCGAGTCAATCTCATCCACTCTTGGAAGCGGATGCAAGATGATGCCATCCTCCGGCATCAATGCCACCTCGTTCAAGGATATTCGAAACTTGCCCCTCACAGCATCATACTCGCTGATGTCAGGGAATCTCTCTTTCTGTATTCGCGTCATGTAAACGACATCAGCATCCTTCATGGCCTCTTCTACACTATCTACTTCCTTCACCTCCAGCCCTGCTTTCTTCATCTCATTCACTATCGCTGGTTTCATTCGGAGTGTTGGAGGTGCAGCCAACTTGATTTTCACGTCATAATGGGACAAGGCCATGCCCAACGAGTGCACAGTGCGTCCGTACTTCAAGTCCCCACAGAGTGAAACGGATAGACCGTCGATGTTACCTTTGAATTTCTTAATTGAATACATATCGAGGAGCCCCTGTGTGGGATGCTCCTCCGACCCACTTCCTGCATTTATGATGGGAACACTTGAGAACTCTGCAGCAACTCTCGCTGAGCCATCTAGCGGATGGCGCATCACTATGACATCCGCATAGCGCTCCACGGTGCGTATCGTATCCGCGAGGGTTTCACCTTTACCCCCTGCACTTGATACGATAACATCTGCAAAACCAAGGACGCTTCCTCCCAGCCTTAACATTGCGCTCTCGAACGAGAGACGGGTGCGTGTTGAGGCCTCGAAGAATAGACATGCCATTATCTTTGTGCTTAGCTCCTTGCTTCTCTTGATTGCAACGGACTCCATCGCGGCGGCTTGTTCAAGAATTAATTCGATGTCGTCCCGTGCTAAATCATGGATGCTGATAAGGTT
>JAGLUV010000065.1 GCA_023134215.1 Candidatus Thorarchaeota archaeon
TCATCTGGGATAATAGGCACCAGACAATCACACTTTAAGCTTTCCTGATGATTAATCAGTTCTTAATGGAATTTCATATTCCAGACGCCGCTCGTCCAAAGTTGCGTCTTAAATCGATCTTTCGTACAATCATGTTGGCTTCCTTGAAGAGCTGATTCGCAAGCTTGTCTTCATACTCTTCAATGTAAATTACCTCGTGAATGCCTGCGTTGATCAGCATCTTTGTGCAAATGCTGCAAGGTTTGGTCGTGACGTAGATCTTGGCCCCTTTAACTGAAATCCCATGGTATGCTGCTTGAATGATGGCATTCTGCTCAGCATGAAGCCCCCTACATAACTCGTGTCGTTCACCAGACTTGTAGCCCTTGGCTTGTCGTATGCATCCCACCTCATCGCAATGCGCAAGCCCCTTTGGCGCACCATTGTATCCCGTGCTAAGGATCTGAGATTCCTTTACAATGACGGCACCAACTTGGTTTCTTAGACATGTACTCCTTGAGGATACCAAGTCTGCGATCTCAGAGAAATAGACATCCTTGCTTTTTCTAGCCAACAGCAGTTTCGCTCCTCTCTTATTTCCAGCGGGCGTGAAACTCGCATTCCTTATGAAGTTCTTCATCCGCCGTGACTGAGTCGAACGACAAAGGTAAAAAGCGCACTACAAGTCATTGCCACCAATCTCGGGATAATCCCAGAAAATACGGAAGATTGTCGGCATGAGAAAAAACGACGGAACGGTCATTGTTTGGCCTGCATACCTCGACTCTAAATTCACTCGCACACAGGGTCGGCGTATTTCCACCAACTTGGCGGCGCCAGATATCACAATCGATATTCTCCAAAAGGCAGCAGAAATGGCTGGTCTTGAGGCTGAGGCTGCGACTGACAAGAAGTACCCCCGGGATTGGCAGGGCAATTCTGGCTATCTTCTAATAGCGAATCCGGATGGGCACAAGAAGAAGCGACTGCTTCTTATGCTTGCTAAGAGCGTAAGAAGAGTTGTGGCTCGTCAGGAATCGGGACGACAGGCGGCTGCCAAGAAGAAGGGCAAGAAGCGGAAGGGCGGCAGGAAATAGCGCTATCAATCATTTGGAGGTCAGATTGAACTTGAGACGACTTGGCAAGGTCATTCACATCTCCAAGAGAGGGGCCCTTATTCTACGTACTGAGAAGACCCCGCCGATGGGACGCGACGCCATAGTTGTCGATGTGAAGGTGAACAAGGTGGGTACCGTTCTCGATGTTTTTGGTCCTGTAAAGCAGCCGTATATCGCAATACGTCCATTTCAGAAGAAAAATCTCGAAAAATTCCTCGGACAGGTACTCTATCTATACAAAAAATGATGTACAGAAGTGTACATTAATGCTTAATCGAATACGACAAAACACGATTTTTTTTGGCATCTTCCGAAATCTACATATCGAACCGTGCGGAAAGTCTGGTAATGCCATGCGTTAGGCTCAAAGGTATGTACAATGAACGATGTAGCTGACCTAATACTGAGCGCTCTGCGCGCTGCAGGTGACAATGGTCTTCTCATCGACGAACTAATGACAAACCTCAAAACCGACGCTGAGCAAATCGAATCTACAATCGCGCAACTGACGTCCGAGGGACTGGTAATGCTAAAACAAGAACAAGAAGACAAACGATATACTCTCAGTAGTCAAGTGGGCGAGGATGTTGATCTTGGCAGTCTGTCGGATCTCGATGGATGCCCATGCTTCCACTGTCTGAAGATTGGCAAGTGTGGAGTGAGGCAACCGGATTCACCAATCATGTGTAGGGAATTAGAGGACTGGATGCTCAGTAGGGATTCTTGAGCGACGGAATTCTTACAGATCTCTAGTGATTTGAAACACAGAAATGTAAGAAACATGCAAGACTCTCACAATCCACGGGAAACATCCACATGTGCCTGCATCAGGGGGGGATCACTAAATTGCGATAGAAGTTCAATCTGACCTCCAGATGACAGGTTCCTTTTTTTATAGTAGTTTAGTAATTAGAATAAACAAGGTATCTAAAGTTGCTAAATTAGCTCATAACTCTCATGGTGAGAACTAATGATTGAGATCAGAAACGCCGTAGAGGAGGATAATTCCGCGTTAATAGAGCTCCAGAAGAAATGCCCCATGGGGAGAAGCCTCATCCTCCAGTTCGACAGCTCCCCCAGCTACTTCAACCGTTCCAAACATCAAACCGAGAACCACATCATAGTCGCAGTGGAAGAAGGAAACATAGTGGGCTCCGCCTCCTGCGCCTTCATGGAAAAACGAGTAAACGGAAAAACACTCAGAACAGCATACAACTACAGCCTCATGGTTGACCCCAGTCACAGACGTAAAGGGATTGCCACACTCCTCACTGAACGTAGAGAGGAGATAGCCACGGAACACGACATCGACATGATCTTCTGTCAGATCACCCAGGACAACATGCCATCCATCAGAATACAGGAAAAGAGAAACTTCATGCACGTCAAAGACATCACCAGCTACGTACTCATGGTCTACAAACCCCAACAGCCATCAACCAACGACGTAATTCGACCAGCAGAGGAACCCGACCTCCCACGCATCGTGGACCTCATCAACGATACCTATAGCGAATATGACCTCTACAAACCCCACAAAGTTGACGAGTTCAAGGAACTCATAGAGAAAAGAGTCCACTACGACCTCAACAACATCCATGTCTACGAGAAAGAAGGAGAAGTGAAAGCATGCCTCGGATACTGGGACTACAATAAGGTCATACAGATGACAGTTCTCCAGCTCGCAAGAAAGGATCAACTCATGAACATTGCACTAGCCTTCCTAGGCATATTCACCAAGCTACCAAGAATCCCCAAACCCGGACAACGCCTAACACAATACTCCCTCCAAGACATAGGCTTCACAAAGCCCGAATACCTAACCGAACTAGTAAAACATGTCAACAATATAGCACTCAAAAACAACATCAGCGTCCTCATAACACTGGGAGTAGAAGAACCCATCACAGACGTCCTATCAAAGTTCATGAACACAACCTCAACAGAACACATCTACGCCAAACCACTCAAAGAACTAGACCTAACCGGGTTCGGACAAAAAAAGATTTTCCTCTCAATGGAATAAACCAAAAGAAGGAAAAATCACACACAAACCCACCAAAAACAGACAGCTGTATTTTGAGCTTTCAATCACAATCCACACTACCCTCTAAACATCTTACCCGATATTCTTCCTAATCGGACCTTTTGCCACAAGATAAATCTCGGCACTAGTGCTTCTTGATGCTTCGGGTTTCACAAGCTTCACGGACTTGAACTTTGTACGAGTTGACTTGAGAAACTCCTGAAACCCTTGACCTTGAAAGACCTTAGTCAGAACTTTCCCGTTCTTCGTGAGAAGTCTGAGTGCAAGTTCAATTGTGTGTTCTGCGAGGTAGATTTGCCTGACAGCATCTAGACTCCATGTTCCCGAAACCTTAGGTGAACAGTCTGAAAGCACTAGGTCTACCGCCCCCTCGATTGCCACCTCGATTGTTTCAATGATCTCAGGACTTGTGATGTCTCCTAGGATGAACTTCACGTCCTGAATTGGCGGCATGGGACTCAAATCCACGGCAACGATTCTGAGTCCAGGGTCAATCTCTCTTAGGACCTGAGTCCACCCACCCGGGCTGCAACAGAGCTCTAGGACCTTGTCAACGCCTTGGAGAAGATTGTGCTTCTTTGCAATCTGTCTAAGCTTGTACGCAGACCGACTCCTGTACCCATGTTTCTTGGCGGCTTGGTAGTAACGTTCCTTCTTCCGATCCTTTTCACCGCCTCTAGGCTTTCCCATTGTTTTATCCCGCTCCTGTGAGCTTCTTGATGATGCATACCACATCGCTGACCGGGCCATTGGTCCTTATTGCAGTAGGGCGGAAGTGCGTTTGTGACACTCTATAGCCCATGTTTCTGAGTTCATCCATAACCGCTGAGGTCTTGGGCGGTACAAGGTTATGAAGATCACACAGTTCGTGAAGATCGACATAAGCGTATTTCATCAAGCCACACTCTTTTTTCATCAGGTCCAGCAATCGAGGCACACGCTTGTGGAATGAATCCTCATAATCGGGAAGCATTTCTCCAGCTAGGTTCAGGAACTCAGAATCATATAGGTTAGCAATCCACAAAGGGCCCGCAGCCCGCACCTTCCCATCGCAATTCTCTTTCTGATGCTGGAATCCAGAATCCGGTGAAATGGCTCTGATGGATACTGACTCAGTATGCATGCAGTTCGGACAGTAACGCATGAAACCCATGCTATCCGCCTGCCGGTTGGATGTGATTCTATCTGCCTTGACTCCGAACCAGACTCTGATGTAATGATCCGTGCTCAATGCAGCTAGTGGACTGATGGAGTAATCATTCATGCCCGCAACGGAGTACGTTAGTCCCACCAGCAACCTGACTGCAATCTCATGTGAAAACGGCGCTCTTATGGATGATCCTCCGTACTTCCTCAGGGCAACACGCGGATATACTCCACACAAAGCTGGCATGTCAGTCGCGGTCAGAGCCAGCATTGCTCCCCGCGGGTTGAGTGATTGAATGGCGGCGTTCAAGTACGGTGCAGGTGAACCAAACGGATCAACATCAACATAGTCAAACCTCTTACCCCTTGACTCGGTCATCAACAGCATCTTAGCGTCACCCTTCTTCACCAACGCCCGTTCTCCAAAATTGAGCAGTTCGATGTTCTTCTGCACCATTTCCACGGCTAATGGGTTGACATCGAACATCTCTGCATGAAATTCACCCGCGCACTCGTTTAGATAGCGAAGAGTTCTAACGCCTGACCCGGTAAGAGGCTCACACATCAGGTCAATGGGATTCTTCTTCATGTATGTGGAGAGAAAGAGAACTGAGAGATCCCGATTCAATTGCATGCGCTTATTGTAGAAAACTGGCAGGTCTGACGTAGCTAGTCCCTGGTCTCGACTGTAATGCTCTACATCTGCGCACAGGAATGTGGTCCTGCCTTCTGAATACTCCTTGATGACAGTCATGCAATC